>CBDTZA010000069.1:0-7613 GCA_965364785.1 uncultured Roseovarius sp.
CCCCCAACCAAAGCGTTATGAGCGCTCTGCTCTAACCAATTGAGCTACAGGCCCGACCTGACAGCCCTCGTAAAAGCTGGCGCGCGGGGCGTCAAGGCTTTCACATTGCGAAGGCTCTGCCGATGGTCTAACCGGGGCGCAGCGAAAGACGGAGCACAGTCATGACCGATAAAAAGACGGGTATAACCTACGCCGATGCCGGTGTTGATATTGATGCGGGCAACGCGCTTGTCGAGCGGATCAAACCCGCCGCCAAACGCACGGTGCGCCCCGGTGTGATGTCGGGCCTTGGCGGGTTTGGCGGGCTGTTTGATCTTAAGGCGGCCGGGTATAGCGACCCGATTTTGGTGGCGGCCACGGACGGTGTCGGCACCAAGCTTCGGATTGCGATTGATACCGGGCATGTGGACGGCGTCGGCGTCGATCTTGTGGCGATGTGCGTCAACGACCTTATCTGTCAGGGGGCCGAGCCGCTTTTCTTTCTCGACTATTTTGCCACCGGCAAGCTTGAGCTGGATCAGGCCGCGCGCATCATCGAGGGTATCGCGCGCGGCTGTGAGGGCTCTGGCTGTGCTCTGATCGGCGGTGAGACGGCGGAAATGCCGGGCATGTACGCATCGGGCGACTTTGACCTTGCCGGCTTTGCCGTCGGCGCGATGGAGCGCGGGCAGGAATTGCCGCGCGATATTGCCGAGGGCGATGTTCTTTTGGGCCTGGCCAGCGACGGGGTGCATTCCAACGGCTATAGCCTTGTGCGCCGCATCGTCGAGATGTCGGGCCTTGGCTGGGCGGATGATTGCCCCTGGACCGAGGGCAGCCTTGGCGCGGCCTTGCTGACGCCGACCCGGCTTTATGTGCGCTCAATTCTGGGCGCGATGGCGCAGGGTGGGGTCAAGGGCATGGCCCATATCACCGGCGGCGGCGTGACCGAGAACCTGCCGCGCGTCCTTCCCGAAGGGCTGGCGGCGTCTGTTGATCTTGGAGCATGGGACTTGCCGCCCGTGTTCCGCTGGCTGGCCGAAACCGGCGGCATGGCTGAGGCCGAATTGCTCAAGACTTTCAATTCGGGCCTTGGCATGATCGTCGTGGCCGACCAGGCAGAGGCGGCCAAGATCAAGGCGGCGCTTGAAGGCGCCGGCGAAACCGTGTCCGAGATCGGCCATGTCATGCGCGGCGATGGCACAGTGAGCTATCGAGGCGCCTTGCTGTGAGCAAACGCGTCGCGATCTTTCTGTCCGGCGGCGGCTCGAACATGCGCAGCCTTGTGGCAGACATGACCGGCGATCATCCGGCCCGCCCGGTGCTTGTGCTGTCAAACCGCTCCGATTCGGGCGGTATTGCCTGGGCCAAAGAGCAGGGGATTGCGACCGAAGTGGTCGATCACCGTCCCTTTAAAGGCGACCGCCCCGCGTTTGAGGCCGAGATTTCCGCGCGGCTTGCGCCCTACGAGATTGATCTGATTTGCCTTGCGGGCTTTATGCGCGTTCTGACGGCGGGCTTTGTTGTGCCGTGGCAGGGCAGGATGCTGAATATCCATCCCTCGCTTTTGCCGAAATATCGCGGCTTGCACACCCACGCCCGCGCGCTTGATGCGGGCGAGGCCGAGATCGGGTGTAGCGTACACGAGGTCACCGCAGAGCTTGATGAGGGCCCCATTTTGGGACAGGCGCGCGTGCTGGTCCTGAGCGGTGACACGCCCGAGACGCTGGCCGCGCGGGTTTTGACGCAAGAACATATTCTTTATCCGGCCGTTTTGCGGCGCTTTGCAGCGGGTGATCGCACCCCGATTTTCCTGCCCTGATTGTAACCTTGCGGCCCGGGGCATTCCATTTCGCCGCAATCTGACCTATACCGCGCCCGCAAGACCGCAGGGCACACATAAAAGAGCAAGAGCACCCGGTATGAAAACCATCACCACGACCGAAGAGCTGGCCACCTATTGCGCCATGGCGGCGCAGCATGACTATGTCACCGTTGACACAGAGTTTTTGCGCGAGCGCACCTATTATTCCAGGCTCTGCCTTGTGCAATTGGCCGTGCCGGGCAAGGACGAGGACAACGCCGTTCTGGTCGATCCGCTGGTCGCAGAGATGTCGCTTGAACCGCTTTATGATCTGTTTCGCGATACATCGGTGGTGAAGGTGTTTCACGCCGCGCGCCAGGATCTCGAGATCTTTTTCGTCGATGCCGGGGTGATTCCCGATCCGCTGTTTGACAGTCAGGTCGCGGCGATGGTCTGTGGTTTTGGCGATCAGGCGGGCTATGAGACGCTGGTGCGCAAGATCTGCAAGCTTCCGGTCGACAAGACGTCACGCTTTACCGACTGGTCGCGGCGCCCGCTGAGCGATGCGCAAAAAACCTATGCGCTGGCCGATGTGACGCATCTGCGCGATATTTACGAATTTCTGGCCAAAAAGCTTCAGACAACAGGGCGCGATAAATGGGTCGCCGAAGAGCTGCGCGTGCTGACCAATCCAGGGACCTACCGGGTCGATCCCGAAGAGGCGTGGCAGCGGATCAAGACCCGCAACACCTCTGGCAAGTTTCTGTCGGTGGTGCGTGAATTGGCGCGGTTTCGTGAAGAGTTTGCCCAATCGCGCGATGTCCCGCGCAGCCGGGTCTATAAGGATGACGCGCTGGTCGAACTGGCCTCGACCAAGCCTGCAAACCATCAGGATCTGGGCCGCTCGCGCCTTCTGATGCGTGAGGCCCGCAAGGGTGAGATCGCCGATGGCATTCTGGCGGCGGTCAAGGCCGGGTTGGAGTGTCCGCCTGAAAATGCGCCGAAAGTCGATACCAGCAACGACAAGATGCAGGTGAACCCGGCACTGGCCGATCTCTTGCGCGTTCTGCTCAAGGCCAAGACCGAAGACTACGGCGTTGCCTCAAAGCTGATTGCCTCGGCCTCTGATCTGGATGTGATGGCGGCGGGCGGGCGCGATGTGACGGCCCTTCGGGGCTGGCGGCTTGATGTGTTTGGCCGCGATGCGCTGCGCCTCTGCGACGGTGAGATCGCCCTGGCGGTCAAAGGGCAGTCGATCGAGGTTGTCGATCTTTAACGCGCTGAGTTGGGGGTAACCCTAGCGGGTGCTGGTCTGGGCGTTGCGCGCGCCGGTCACGGTGATGGTGCGCGCCTCTTCCAGGGTCTGGGTCGAGAGGAACACAGCCGCCTGTACAGTGCGTGCGCGCTCTGAGCCCGGAGGCTGATCGCCCGGTTGCAAAGCCAGCAGTTTGTAACTCAGCACGCCATTGACCGGCTTGTCTTTGCTGTCCGAGATAAGGCGCACGTCAAACGCGCCCTGACGCACGCTAAGGCCCGTGACGCGAATGATGGCTCCGTCGCTTGTGCGTTCGATCGCCAGGTCAGTGATCTGATCCACCGGCGTACCCTTGTAGACCTCGGCCTTGTTGCGGCGGAAAATGCTGTCTTCCCTCACCGGGATCAGCGGGTTCAGGGTTTCGGCAGGGGCCGTGGCCACCGGGCGAGATTTGCTTTTGCCGAACCAGTTGACCGGATTGGCCCGTGAGTCGCGCAGGCCGCCACAGCCCGCAAGAAGCATCGAGGAAACCATTGTGAGTGCAAGTAGGATGCGCATCAGTACCGCCTTTGACATCTTTTCCCTCGGTTACCCTATCCGGACGGGGTTGAAAAGGTGCAAGCTGGGGCTGGACCTTGTTCAATGCGACGCCTAGGTCAAGGGGCGAGCAAGAAGGAGCATGCGATGGCCACCGAAACCTTTGAAGAGATTGTCACCGATTTCGAGTTTCTTGAGGATTGGGAAGACCGCTATCGCTATGTCATTGACTATGGCAAGGCGATGCCGGGGCTGGATGATGCCCTGAAGGTGCCTGCCACCAAGGTCGAAGGCTGTGCCAGTCAGGTCTGGCTGCATCCGCGCATTGAGGCGGGGCAGTTCAGTTTTGAGGGCGATAGCGACGCGATGATCGTGCGCGGTCTGATTGCGGTGCTGCGCGCGCTTTACAACGGTCTGCCGGTGGGCGAGGTCATGAAGGTTGATACCCCCGGCGAACTTGGGCGCCTTGGGTTAAATGATCATCTGTCTGCGCAACGCTCAAACGGGCTTCGCGCGATGATCGAACGCATCCGCCTTGTGGCCAGCGAGGCGGCCTGACGGGGTGTGACCCGACGGAGCGCCGTTGGCGCGCAGGTTTGGTTCAATGAGGGGTTTCACCCCTCAAACTCCCCAGAGTACTTTTGGAACAGTGAATGATATCAGGGTTTAGTGGCCTGAACTTCAAGTGATTTTGCAAGGTCGCCATAGCCGGTAAAGCGATGCTCAAACGCGAGGCCGAGCCGCTTTGCGCAGGCGCGCGCCTTGGTCACCAGCGCCGGATCATCGGTTTGCGCCTGATAGATCAGCGTGGTGTAATTGCCGAAAATCATGTCACGCAATTCGGGGTGTCGGTCCAGCCCCATGGGTTTCCACACAAAGGCGTCGAATTGGCGGACCAGAAAATCGGTCAGGAAAAACGCCCGCATGTCGTCGTCGCCACGTGCGGCAAAACGGTCATTGCCTTCAAAGAACGAATAGCAATGCGGGCCCTCGATCATCTCGACGCCCAGTTCGGCGCATTTGGCCTGAAGCTGTCCGCCGGTGCCGCAATCGGCATAGACCACAAAGATGTGGTCGTAAGCGGCGCGGTTGTTTTGAACCGCCTCCGCCACTGCCTCGGTGATCTTGTCGGGATAAAGGTGTAGCTTGGCGGGCAGGCAGGTCAGATCCATATGATCCCAGCCATTAAGCCGCTTGAGCGTCAGAATTTCATGCGCCAGAGCCCCGCAGGCAATCAGCAGGATGCGCCCGCCACTTTGCGCCTCAAGGCCGCTGTGGGTCAGGATGTCATCGTTTGGCAGGTTGGTCATGGGGCCTCCTGATAAGAAAGACGGCCCGCGAATGCCGCGGGCTGTCAAGCTTTGACACGGGCGCGCGGCTTAGCCTGCGGCCAGTTTGTTGTGCTTGCGCGCCATGAAGTCCTTGGCGGTTTCCACGGCCACGGCGGCATCGCGGCAATAGGCATCTGCGCCAATCGCCTTGCCGAATTCTTCGTTCAGCGGCGCGCCGCCGACCAGAACAACGTAATCATCGCGTTTGCCCTGTTCGATCAGCGTGTCAATCACGACCTTCATATAGGGCATCGTGGTGGTCAAAAGTGCCGACATGCCCAGAATATCCGGCCCTTCGGTTTCCAGCGCCTCGAGGTATTTCTCGACCGAGTTGTTGATGCCAAGATCAACCACTTCAAAGCCGGCGCCCTCCATCATCATGCCGACAAGGTTTTTGCCGATATCATGAATGTCGCCCTTGACGGTGCCGATCACCATCTTGCCGACACGCGGCGCGCCGGTTTCGGCCAGAAGCGGCTTGAGAATGAACATGCCGCCCTTCATCGCGTTGGCGGCCAAAAGCACCTCGGGGACAAAGAGGATGCCATCGCGGAAGTCCTTGCCAACGATGGTCATGCCACCAACAAGCGCCTCGGTCAGCACCTGGTAGGGTTGCCAGCCGCGCTCAAGAAGGATGTTCACGCCTTCCTCGATCTCTTCTCTGAGACCATCGTAAAGGTCGTCAAACATCTGCTGAACAAGCTCTTCATTGTCCAGGTCCGACAGGATGATGTCGTCTTCTTGGTCAGACATTGCGGAAATCCTTGATTGCTGTGCGCGAAGGGCACGGAGTGTTTGTGTCTTATGCAGCTTTCGACAATTTGTCGCGGTTTCACTTTCCAGAATGCGACACTGGCCGTACTGCAACCGACTTATAGTGATGAAATACGGACCAACCCACTGCAAATTTGTCATGATCTATATAAGTCTGTTGCATTTGTTCCCTTTATGTTCCATTATTTTTCCATGTCTGAGAGTGAAACAATACCGTCTGACCCGCGGATCGGCGCGCGCGGGGCGCGCAGCAATGCCGCCGGGCGCTATGAGGCGACCGAGACCCGGTATGAGCCGGACGGTTGGGCGCAAGAGGCGGGGGACCATCCGTTGCGCACTCATGTCACGACAGAAGTCGCACGCCGGATCATAACCTATAACCGCTCGCCGGATCTGCCGTTTGATCGCTCGATCAATCCCTATCGCGGCTGCGAGCATGGCTGTATCTATTGCTTTGCCCGGCCCACCCATGCCTGGCTTGGGCTGTCGCCGGGACTCGATTTCGAAACCCGGCTTATTGCGCGCCCCAATGCGGCGGCCCTGTTGGAGGCTGAGCTGCGCCATCCGCGCTATGTGCCGCGCCCCATCGCCATTGGCACCAATACCGATCCCTATCAGCCGATAGAGCGGAGCCATGCGATTACCCGGGCCTGCCTTGAGGTGTTGCGCCGGTTTCGGCATCCGGTGGCGATTGTGACCAAAGGCACGCTGATTGAACGCGATCTTGATATTCTCTCGGATATGGCCAGTCAGGGGTTGGTACGGGTTGGGATTTCGGTGACTTCGCTGGATGCGGATCTGGCGCGCAAGCTTGAGCCGCGCGCGCCCACGCCCGCGCGCCGTCTGGCCATTATTCGCGCGCTTAGCCGGGCAGGGGTGCCGGTCCGCATCATGACCTCGCCGGTTATTCCGGGGCTGACGGATCACGAGATCGAGGCGCTGCTTGCCGCCGGGCGCGATGCGGGGGCGGATGCGGCCAGCTGGATCATGCTGCGGCTGCCGCTTGAGGTGGCGCCGCTTTTTCAGGACTGGTTGCAGGACCATTACCCCGACCGCGTGAACCGGGTGATGAACCGGGTGCGTGAAATGCATGGCGGCAAGGACTATGAGGCCGATTGGGGAAGACGAATGCGCGGCAGCGGTGTTTACGCGCGCCTTATCGCACGCCGGTTCGAGGCGGCAGCGGCGCGGCTTGGGCTGAATGCGGATCAACCGGCGCTTCGAACGGATCTATTTGATCGCCCCTTCGAGCGGGGCGACCAGATGTCGCTTTTCGGTTAGGCGCGGCGGCGGCGGTTGCGGCGCGGCGCGGGCGTGTCGTCCCCGGTGCCGTCCGCCGCCGACGAAAACGCCCCAAGCGCATCGGTGATCTGATCCAGCGTCGGGCGCTCACCACGTGGGCGGGTTTCCAGGGCTTCGCGCATTTTCGACAGATGTTCGGCCATCGTGCCACAGCATCCGCCAATAATCGTCGCCCCGGCATCACGCGCCAGAATCGCATATTCGGCCATCAGATCGGGCGTGCCGTCATAATGGATATGCCCGTCATGGTATTTAGGGATGCCGGCATTGCCTTTTGCGATAATCGGCCGCTCGCTGCCTTGCGCGACAAAGCCAAGCACGGTGCGCAACAGATCCGAGGCCCCAACCCCGCAATTTGCGCCGTAAGCCAGCGGCGGGTTGCCCAGCTTGTCGACCATGCTCGCCATATCGGCCGAGGTCAGGCCCATCATCGTGCGCCCGGCCGTGTCAAAGCTCATCGTGCCGCACCACGGCATGTCTGCCAGTTTGAACGCCTCGGCGGCAGCCTTGTATTCTTCGGGCGCAGAGATGGTTTCAAGCCAGAGCACATCGGCCCCGCCTTCTTTCAGGCCCTCGGCCTGTTCGTGAAAGATTTCCACCGCCAGCTCGTGGGTCAGCGCACCCATCGGCG
>CBDTZA010000070.1:0-7575 GCA_965364785.1 uncultured Roseovarius sp.
ATGGACAGCAGTCAGGACACGAAGATGGAGCTTTTGGGCAAGCCGATTGACGAGGCCGAGATCGACGCCCGGCTTGGCGATCTGGCGCGGCGGCATGCGCGCGCGGGAAATGCGGCGATTGATCTGTTGAACCTGGTCGGCGGACAGGCCGAGGGGTTATTGGACCGCCTGCCTGTGTCGGTGCGCATGCGCCTGGGCGAGGTCACCGAAAGCGCGCTCTACCGGGCGATGGACATGGCGCACCGTTCGCGGGGTGTGGTCGGCGATCAACCCGGTTGGATGGCGCGTGCGCTGACCACGGCGATGGGTGCGGCGGGTGGCATGGGGGGGCTGCCCACGGCGCTGGCAGAGCTGCCGGTGACCACGACGGTGCTTTTGCGCGCCATTCAGGACGTGGCGGTCGAGCATGGCTTTGATCCCGCAGAGCCAAGCGTGCGTTTTGAGGCGCTTGAGGTGTTTGGCGCGGCGGGCCCTCTGGCGGGCGATGATGGCGTGGATTTTGGGTTTATCGGCACGCGGGTCACGGTGACCGGCGCCGCGCTTAATTCTCTTATTGCGCGGGTCGCGCCACGGCTCGCTACGGTGCTTGGCCAAAAGCTGGCGGCGCAGACCGTGCCGATCCTGGGTGCGGCGGCGGGTGCGGCAACAAACTATGCCTATACCAGCTATTACCAGCAAATGGCGCATGTGCATTTCGGCCTGCGGCGTCTGGCGATTGATGCCGGGCGCGACCACGCCGATATGGTCGAGGCGTTGCGCCTTACGGTCGATAAACTGCCGGTGCAGCAGGGCTAAGGCCGGGGCTGTTATCCCAACCAGACATCGAGAAAGAGCATCAGAACAAGCCCGATGGCAAAGCCCAGGGTGGCCTTGTTCTGGTGGCCGCTGCGATGGGTCTCGGGGATGATCTCGTGGCTGATGACATAGAGCATGGCACCGGCGGCAAAGGCCAGCCCCCACGGCAGGAATGGCTCGGAAATCGAGATCACCGCCGCGCCAAGGACGCCGCCGACCGGCTCGACAAGCCCTGTCAGGGCCGCGATGCCAAACGCGCGCCAGCGGCCATAGCCTTCGCCAAGCAACGCTATGGCAACGGCAAGCCCTTCGGGCACGTTTTGCAACCCGATCCCGACCGCCAGAGGCATCCCGCCCAAAAGACCATTCGCGCCAAAACCGACGCCCACAGCAAGCCCTTCGGGGAAGTTGTGGATCGTGATCGCGATGATGAACAGCCAGACCCGCCGGAGAGAGGCCGCTTCCGGCCCTTCGCGCCCGGTGCTGAAATGCTCATGCGGCAGGGTTTCGTTCAGAATGGCCACGGCGGCCATACCCAGAAGGATGCCGGCCACGGCAATCGCCGCAGGCAGGGCGCCTTCGCCATAACGCTCGGTCGCTGCGTCAAGCGAGGGAATGATCAGCGAAAAGAACGACGCCGAGAGCATGACGCCCGCCGCAAAGCCAAGCGACATATCCCGAACGGAGCGGCTTGGCCTTTTGCCCATGAGCACGGGAATGGCCCCGACGGCTGTCATCAGACCGGCAATGAGGCTTCCGAAAAATCCGAGGGCGATGGGCGATAAATGTTCCACGGTGGTCCTATGGTTGCTGTATTTCGGTTGTCTTATAGAGGGTTGCGCCGCGATTGAAAATCGAAACCGCATCCTTGGTGCTGGCAGGAAGACAGGCGCGAATTCCGCTCTATTCCATCGCGCAGCCGCAGGAAAAGCATAGGTTTTACCCACCCTACGCAGGCCGCCAGATGCCGGTTTAGAACTTGCCGCGCAGATGCTCCATCACCGCATCGCGCACGGATTCGGTGCCGCTGTCACGTTCAGCGTGGATGACGTTGCGCAATTCGCGCAGATCAAGGCGGCGCAGCAGGCTTTTGACCGGTCCGATAGAGGCCGGGCGCATTGACAGCACGCGAAAGCCGATGGCGGCAAGACAGGCGGCCTCGACAGGACGGCCGGCATCTTCGCCACAAAAGCTAAGCGGGGTGCCGGTGGTGGCGCAGCGATAGACGATGCCTTCGAGGAAGTTCAGAAAGCTGACATTGAGCGTGTCATAACGTTTGCGCACCCGTTCGTTTTCACGGTCAGCCGCAAAGAAGAACTGCTTGAGGTCATTCCCCCCGACCGAAATGAAATCAACCTCGCGATAGAAATCATCCGGAGCAAAGGCGAGCGACGGGGTTTCAAGCATCGCCCCCACCTCGATCGAGGCGGGTTGCGGGTGGCCAAGAATGCGCTCGCGTTCAAGCGCCTTGTCCATCTCGGCGCGCGCGGCGGTGAATTCGCTGCGCTGCGCCACGAAGGGGAACATGACCGACAAATGACGCCCCTTGGCGCCCCGGATCAGCGCCTGAAGCTGCATGCGCATGACGCCCGGCTTATCAAGCCCGACACGGATCGCGCGCCAGCCCATGGCCGGGTTCGGCTCGTCCGTGGCCTTCATATAAGGCAACACCTTGTCCGATCCGATATCAAGTGTACGGAACACCACGCGTTGATCTTTGGCGGCGTCCATCACCCGCGAATAAAGCTCTGAGAGCTCGGCACGCTTGGGCATATGGCTTCGGATCAGGAACTGAAGCTCGGTGCGAAACAGGCCCACGCCTTCGGCGCCCGAGCTTTCAAGGCTGGGCAGGTCCGCCATCAGGCCGGCGTTCATCTTGAGCTTGATATGCTGGCCGCAAAGCGTCTTGGCCGGCTTGTCGCGGATCGAGGCATAGCGTTCCTGCGCGTGCGCCTGCATCGCCATCTTGTCGCGAAACGCCGCCACAACCGCGTCGTCGGGGCGCAGATGCGCAAACCCCTGATCGCCATCCACCAGAATAAGATCACCATTCAGCGCCTCGGTGGTGATGCGCGCCGCGTGGATCACAAGCGGAATAGCCAGAGCCCGCGCCACAATCGCCGCATGGCTGCCGACAGAGCCCTCTTCAAGCACGATCCCCTTGAGAGATCGGCCATAATCCAAAAGCTCGGCCGGGCCGATATTGCGCGCGATCAGGATCGGATCGGCCGGCATCTCGGCCCCGGTTTCAGCGCCTTGCCCGGTCAGAATGCGCAAGAGCCGGTTCGAGAGGTCATCAAGATCATGCAGGCGTTCGCGCAGGTAAGCATCGCTGACCTGGTTCATTCGCGCGCGCGCCGCCGATTGCTCTTTCTCGACGGCGGCCTCGGCGGAGAGGCCCCTGTTGATGTCCTCTTCCATCCGGCGCATCCAGCCTTTGGAATTGGCGAACATCCGATAGGCTTCCAGCACCTCAAGCTGTTCCTTGTCGGACCCGGCGGTGGACAGCATCCGGTCAACGCCGACGCGCAGGGTCTCGACCGCCTCATGCAGGCGCTCAACTTCGCGTACGGGGTCGTCGGCGATCGGGTTGGTCACAACGACGCGCGGTTCGTGAAGCCAGACATGGCCCTGCGCGGTGCCTTCCTGCACGGTGGTGCCGCGAAACAGTTTGGCCTGTTGGTGGCGTGCCGACATCGCCGCGCCCTCGCCGACAAACGCGCCCAGTTCGGCCATCTCGGCCAGCACCATGGCGACCACTTCGACGGCGTACACCTCTTCATCCGAATAAAGCCGCGAATGCTTGGATTGCACCACCAGCACGCCAAGCTTTTCGCCAAGCCGCTGGATCGGGACGCCCATGAAGGACGAATAGGCCTCTTCGCCGGTTTCCGGCATAAAGCGAAAGCCCTTGGTCGAAGGCGCATCATCGGTGTTCACAACCTGGCCCTTGCGCGCAACACGGCCCACAAGGCCCTCGCCAAGCTTGAGGCGGGTTTGGTGAACGGCCTGGGGGTTTAGCCCCTCTGTGGCGCAAAGCTCTAGCGTGTCCTCGTCGCGAAACAGATAGATCGAGCACACTTCGGTGCGCATTTCCTCGGCAATCAGGCGGGTGATCTGATCCAGACGCGCCTGACCTGCCGCATCCTCGGCCATGACGTCACGAAGGCGCCCCAGCATCTTACGGCTGTCGGTCTTGAATGTCTTGGTCATGGCAGCATTGCACCCCGAGGGCCGTTTCAGGTCTTGGCCCGACCCTTGCCGTCAATCATCCGGCAGGTAACAGGATCAGGCCGCTTTATCCAACTCAAAAGCATCATGCAGGGCTTGGACCGCAAGTTCCATGTATTTCCGGTCGACCAGCACAGAAATCTTGATCTCTGAGGTTGCAATGACCTTGATGTTCACACCTTCATCGGACAGCGTCTTGAACATCTTGGCGGCCACGCCCGATTGGCTGCGCATGCCGATGCCCACGGCGGAAATCTTGGCAACATCGGTGTCGGCCACCAGATCGTGATAGTTGATCTCGCCCTTTTCCTTGGCCTCTTGCAGGGCCTTTTCGGCGCGCTTGACCTGATCGGTGGGGCACGAAAAGGTCATGTCGGTGCGCCCCTCTTCGGCGATGTTCTGAATGATCATATCGACATTCACCCCCGCCTCCGCGAGCGGGCCAAAGATTGCGGCGGCGATGCCGGGCCGGTCGGCGACAGAAATAAGGGTCATCTTTGCCTCGTCTCGCGAATAGGCGATGCCACTGACGACTTTTGATTCCATGATTTCCTCCTCGGCGCAGACCAGGGTCCCTGCGTCGTCTGATTGCTCCTCAAAGCTGCTGAGAACCCGCAGCCGGACATTATAGCGCATCGCCAGCTCGACCGAGCGGGTCTGCAGGACCTTGGCCCCAAGCGAGGCAAGTTCAAGCATTTCCTCATAGGCGATCTTATCAAGCTTGCGCGCCTTGGAACTGATCCTCGGGTCGGTGGTATAGACACCATCGACATCGGTATAAATATCACAACGCTCGGCGCCAAAGGCGGCGGCAAAGGCCACGGCGGTGGTATCGGACCCGCCCCGTCCAAGGGTGGTGATGCGTCCCTCGGGCGAAATCCCCTGAAAGCCGGCGACCACTGCCACCCGCATGCCGTCGCCAAACCTGGCGGTGAGGTTGTCGGTCGGGATCTCTTCGATCCGCGCCGAGGAATGCGCCGAAGTGGTGATCAGCGGCACTTGCCAACCCTGCCAGCTGCGCGCGGGCACACTCATTTCCTGAAGTGTGAGCGCCATAAGCCCGGCGGTGATGTTCTCGCCAGAGCTGACCACGGCGTCATATTCGCGCGCATCGTAAAGCGGCGAAATCTCATTGACCCAACCCACAAGCTCATTGGTTTTGCCCGACATGGCCGAGACAATGACGATCACGTCATAGCCTTTGGCCACCTCAACGCCGACGCGTTTTGCGGCGCGGCGGATACGGTCAAGCGTGGCCACGGAGGTGCCACCGAATTTCATGACGAGAACGGGCATATGCTATGTCCTGGGTCGGTTTATCGCGCGCGGTTTACGCCCGGGCAGGGCCACGCGCAAGAGGGCAGGTGTCGCAGCACGTCGCGGTGCTGAAAATTCGCATGAATTTTCGTTGCACGAAGAAC
Source organism: uncultured Roseovarius sp. (assembly GCA_965364785.1). Lineage (GTDB taxonomy): Bacteria > Pseudomonadota > Alphaproteobacteria > Rhodobacterales > Rhodobacteraceae > Roseovarius. The sequence goes on from CBDTZA010000070.1 coordinate 5,448, forward strand.
ATGCACGCGCCCCTAGTAAGGGTGGTCTTGCCCGTCATAGGTCCGAAAACAGCCGGTGCTTGCAAGGTCCAACTCTGCAAAACGCGCGATCAGGCCCTCGGCGGCCTCCTCCACCGAAATGGCGGCCGCGTCGCCGCCCATGTCGGTGCGCACCCAACCGGGGTGATAGATGCCCACGGCAATGCCTTGCGGCGCCAGATCAACCGACAGGTTGCGCCCAAGATTTAGCGCCGCCGCCTTTGAGGCGCGGTAGATATAGCTGCCGCCGGGGGCGCGGGTGTCGCTGGCCATCTGGCTTGAAATGATGGCGATCTTGCCCGCACCCGAGGTCTTGAGGTTGGGCAAAAGCGCCTGCACGCTCAGGAAAACGCCGGTCACATTGGTGGCAAATCCATCGGCCCACATCTGCGCCGGGTATCCATCCGCCAGGGTTTCGTGCTTGTCGGCATAGACACCTGCGTTGCAGATCAAAAGATCAACCGGCTGATCGCCAAGCTGCTCTGCCATTGCGCGCTGCGCGCCCGGATCGGTCACGTCAAGCGCGATCAAATCGCCCGAGGGCTGTCGCGCCGTACCGGTCACGTGGTGGCCGGCTGCGCGATAGCTGTCGGCCAGAGCCTTGCCAATGCCACGATTTGCGCCTGTGATGACGATATGCATGAAAAACCTTTCAGGTTGGAATCAGTTTGATTTGCGCCCGGGAATAAACGGCAGCGGGGCGACGGGCACGCCCTCTTCCATAAGTTTGCGCGCCTCTTCGGGGCGCGCCTCGCCATATATCGCGCGTTCGGGCGTCAGGCCGTCATGCATGTCGCGCGCCTCGCGCGCAAAATCATGACCAACATATTCAGAGTTGTCTTCGATCCGGCGGCGCAGTTCGGCGATGGCCTGTTCTGCGGGGCTGGCGGGCTGGCTGAGCGCGCCAGCCTCGGGCTGGGCGGTGTCCTTGCGATTGGCCCGCACGCGCGGCGCCATCAACGCCTTTTCCACATCACCAGAGCCGCAGACGGCACAGGTCACCATGCCGCGGGTTTGCAGTTTTTCAAAGGCTTCGGCCGATTGGAACCAACTGTCAAAGCAGTGATCCCCGGCGCATTTCAGGCTGAATTGAATCATGTCCCGGTCCAAATGCAATACCAGTGATACTTACGTGTGATCGCGCAAAGATCAAGGCGCAAGCGCGCCTTAAAGGCCCAGTTGATGCGGATCAAAGGCGCGGATGATATGCGCCAATTCGGGCTCGGCCACGCGGGCGGCGGCCTTTTTGGGGCGCAGCCATTTCTGTTTGCGCTGCCCCGCCTCGGGGTATTTCCCGGCAAGCGTTTTCACCCGTATGGGATAGACCATCGCAAGGCAGGGCAACCCGCGCTCAGGCCCGACCGCCTTGGTATAGGAATAGACGCCGAGGCAGTGTTCATAGGCGCGACCGCGCACGCCGGCCTCTTCCCAGGCCTCGGCGAGGGCGATATTGGCGGGGGTTTTGCCGGGCATTGGCCAGCCCTTGGGCACGATCCAGCGACCCGAGCCCCGGCTTGTAATCAACAGGATTTCAGGCTTGTCGCGCACCATGCGATAGCAAAGTGCTGCAAATTGCGTGCGCACTTCGGTCTTTTCGGCCGCTGGCAGGGCAAGCGGCATTTGCAGTATCGCCTGAAGGCTCATCGGCCCGGTCCCTTTGGCTGCTCGTCCCCTCGGGCATTAACGTGACTATATAACGGCACTTTGCGATCTTGCCAGTGAGATTTACAAACGGTTTTGCGTCACTGTGCCGGTTGTGACCAGTTTGCCCGATAACAGGGCAAAAAACCGTCACCCGGCCTGCGCGCTCAGGTTTCCTTGCTCTCGTCAGGCACGGTATTCGCGGTGTCTTCAAGCTGTAACAAGAGCATGGTTTCAAGGTCTTTTTCCAACTCGCGCGCGCGACTGATATAGGCGGTGTTGTCGTTGGTGGGAATGTTTGGGTCCCAAAGTGCTGCCAATTCGCGCACCGAGACGCGGTCATGCTGGTAAAAGGTTTTTTCAAGCGCGGCGGCCTCGAATTCGCTCAGCCCCATGTTTTCAAGCACATAGCGCCCCGCGCGCAGCGAGCTGTCAAACATCTCGCGCACGATGTCATTTGCTCCGGCTT
>CBDTZA010000071.1:0-7464 GCA_965364785.1 uncultured Roseovarius sp.
TGATGCGGCCGCCCCCGGTACATTGATTTTCAACACGCTGGCACCTGATACCGACCTGCGCAGCGATCAGTGCCGTGGCAATATCCTGCATGTGGCGCCTTCGCGAAAGATGAAGACCGATGCGGTGGCACAGTTCCTGACCTGGAAGAAATGGCCGAAATGGGCGCTTATTCACGGATCACACCCCGAAGATCTCGCGCTTGCCGACAGCTATCGCGCCTCGGCGGCGAAATTTGGCGCGCGGATCACCGACGAGCTTGAATTCACCGATACCGGCGGCGCGCGGCGCACTGACACTGGCCACGTTTTGGTGCAGCGGCAACTGCCGCTGTTCACCCAACCGCTTGACGGTGCGGACATCATCGTCACGGCGGATGAAGCCGACGTGTTTGCCACCTATCTGCCCTATCACACATGGTCGCCCGCGCTCATCGTCGGCTCTGCCGGGCTGCGCCCGCTAAGCTGGCACCCGGCGCTTGAGGCCTGGGGCGCGACCCAGTTTCAGAACCGCTTTGAAAAACTGACCAACCGCTATATGCGCCCCGAGGATTACAACGTCTGGCTGGCCCTCAGGGTGCTGGGCGAGGCGGTGACGCGCACCGGTGGGGCCGATCCCGCCGCGATCCGCGCCTATACCCTAAGCGACCAATTTGAGCTGGCGGCGTTCAAGGGGCAAAAGCTTACGTTTCGGCCCTGGAACGGCCAGTTGCGCCAGCCCATTCTTTTGGCCGATGGGCGCATCACCGTAAGTGTCTCGCCGCAAGAGGGGTTTTTGCACCAACGTTCGCTGCTTGATACGATGGGGCTGGATCAGCCCGAAAGCGCCTGCACCGCCTTTACCCAACAGGAGAATTGACATGCGCCGCCTTGCCTTTGCCACAGCCCTTACCACGCTGCTGACCACGCCGGCCCTTGCAGGCAAGGTGTTTGTCACCAATGAGCGCGGCAACACCGTCACGGTTCTCGACTCGGTCACATGGGAGGTTCTCAAAGAGTTTCCCGCCGGCAACCGCCCGCGCGGCATCACCGCAAGCCCGGATGGCAAAAAGCTGTATGTCTGCGCCTCGGATGACGATGTGGTGCGGGTGTTTGACACGACAACCTATGCCGAGCTTTACACCCTGCCCTCTGGCCCCGATCCGGAACTTTTTGTGCTGCACCCCTCCGGCAACCCGCTTTATATCGCCAATGAAGACGACAACCTTGTGACCGTCACCGATACCGAAACCCATACCATTCTGGCCGAAATCCCGGTCGGGGTGGAACCCGAAGGCATGGGCATGTCGCCGGATGGCAAATACGTGGTTAACACCTCTGAAACCACCAACATGGCGCATTTCATCGACACCGAAACCTTCGAGATCGTGCAAAACACGCTTGTCGATCAGCGCCCGCGCTTTGCCCAGTATAGTGCGGATGGCAAACACCTGTTTGTCAGCGCCGAAATCGGCGGCACGGTGAGCGTGATCAACCCCGATGGCGGCGAGATCGAGCATAAGATCAGCTTTGCCGTGCCCGGCATCGCGCCCGAACTTCTTCAACCCGTGGGCGTGCGTGTGACCTCTGATGGCAAGAAGATTTTTGTCGCCCTTGGCCCGTCAAACCGGGTCGCCCTGATCAATGGCGAAACCTTTGAGGTGGAAAAATACCTGCTTGTCGGTCAGCGCGTCTGGCAGCTTGCCTTTGATGCGGATGAGGCGTTTCTTTATACCACCAACGGCAATTCCAACGATGTCTCAATTATCGATGTGGCCGCCGAGAAGGTGGTGAAATCGGTGCAGGTCGGTCAACAGCCCTGGGGCGTTGTGGTTGTCTCGGATTAATCCAAAAGCGAAAGGAATTTCATGCGAAAACTTTTGATCGCCACCAGTCTGGCGCTTTTCTCTGGTCCGGCCCTGGCCGCGCCGCTTTGTGATAACCTTGCCTTTTCCGGACTTTTGGCCAAATGCAACCGGGGTGACACGATTGAGGTCACGCTGAGTTCGGGCAAACCCTTGGGCGAGGGGCCGGTGATCCTTGAATCCGGTGCCTATTACGAGATGGAAATCACCGCTGATGGCACGGCTGAAATCGGCCTGACCGGGCCGGACTTCTTTCGCGCGATCTGGATGAATGAAATCGTGATCAACGATATCGAAGTGCGCCCCATGGCGATCGACAGCTTCGAGTTTGACGATGCCGGGACAGCAACATTTTCGTTTATCGCGATCAAGCCCGGACGCTATCATGTGCTTGTTCCCGGCACGACCGGCGAGAGCCAGCGGCTTGAAATAAGGATACAGTAATCGCATGCCCCGGCCTATGGTGGCACCGACCACGCGGGAAGGATTGGCATGACGGGGCAAGAGGTGTCCGGGCTAGAGGTCTCTGGGCTGGGCTTTTCCTATGGCGCCAAGCGCGCGCTGAACAACGTCTCTTTCTCGGTATCGCAGGGTGCGTTCTGTGCGCTTTTGGGGCCGAACGGCGCCGGGAAATCGACACTGTTTGCCCTTCTCACCCGGCTCTTTACCACACCTGAGGGCCATGTCGCGGTCATGGGTCATGACATGGCTCGCGCGCCGCGCCAGGCGCTTGCACGGATCGGCGTGGTGTTTCAACAGCCCACCCTTGATCTTGACCTGAGCGTGCGCCGCAACCTGCGCTATTTCGCGGCGCTGCATGGGCTGGCCGGGCGCGAGGCCGATCACCGCATTGACGCAGCACTTGATCGGATGGGCATGGCGCAGCGCGCCGATGAGATCGCCCGCGACCTGAACGGTGGCCATCGTCGCCGCACCGAGATTGCCCGCGCCCTTGTGCATCACCCGGCGGTTTTGCTCTTGGATGAGCCGACTGTCGGACTTGACGCCGAGGCGCGGCGCGCCATCACCGAGCATGTGCATGGCTTATGCGCCGAAGATGGGCTTACGGCGCTTTGGGCAACACACCTGACCGATGAGGTCTGGCCCGATGACCGCTTGGTGATCTTGCATCGCGGAGAGGTGCGCGCCGACGGCATCGCGCGCAATATCATCGGCGATCAATCCCTGACCGACCGGTTTCTTGGCCTGACAGGCGCCACGCCATGAAGCCGCTGTTGATCGCCCTTGGTGCCATCACCACCCGTGAGGCGCTTCGCTTTGCGCAGCAACGCTCGCGGTTTATCTCGGCGCTGGTGCGGCCGCTGATCTGGCTGGTGGTGTTTGCCGCCGGGTTTCGCGCGGCGCTTGGCCTGTCGATCATCGCGCCCTATCAGACCTATATCACCTATGAGACCTATATCGTGCCGGGCCTGTGCGGGATGATCCTGTTGTTCAACAGCATGCAATCCTCGCTTAGCCTGGTCTATGACCGCGAGATGGGCTCGATGCGGCTGTTGCTGACAAGTCCCTTGCCGCGATGGTGGCTTTTGCTGTGCAAGATTTTGGCAGGCACGGTGGTGTCGGTGCTGCAATGCTATGCGTTCCTTGGCATTGCGGCGGCGATGGGGATCACGATGCCGGGTTGGGGCTATGTTTACGCCTTACCGACGCTGGTGCTGGGCGGGGTGATGCTTGGCGCGCTTGGTGTGGCACTGTCCTCACTTATCCGCCAGCTTGAGAATTTCGCCGGCGTTATGAACTTTGTGATCTTCCCGATGTTCTTTCTGTCGAGCGCGCTTTACCCGCTCTGGCGCATGGCAGAAAGCTCGGCCCTGTTGCGCGATATCTGCGCAGCAAACCCGTTCACCCACGCGGTCGAACTTATCCGCTTTGCGCTCTATGGCCAATTTAACGGCATGGCTCTGCTCTGGACAACGCTTGCCGCAATGGGCTTCATGGTACTGGCGCTTTGGGGATACGATCCGGGTCGCGGGCTTTTGCGGCGCAAAGGGTAACCTATGCCTCAGACCTTAGTGTCAGTATGCGCCACAAGACCCATTTGTTAGGATATCGTCATGGACCCGAACGAGGCGCACCAAACGATGCAAAACCAGCCCCCGGCCAAGGCTGTGGCGGGGCGGTTTCGCACGGCGCTTATCGTGGATGATCACCCGCTGTTTTGTGACGCTCTGTCGATGACCCTCAAGTCGGTGGCCGGCATCGCCCATATCGACACCGCCGAAAGCCTTGACGCGGCGATGGAGCATATCCAGCAGAACGGCCCGCCCGAGATCATCGTGCTTGATTTGAACCTGCCGGATGTGACCGGGCTTGACGGGCTTATGCGGCTCAAGGCCGTGGCCGGAAATGTGCCAATTGTCGTGGTGTCCTCGATGTCGGAAAGCCGCATGGTCTGTTCCACGATCCATGCCGGTGCGGCGGGCTTTGTGCCCAAACACAGCCAGCGCCCGGTGTTCCGCGCCGCCTTTGAAACCATCGGCGCGGGGGGCGTGTTCCTGCCCGAAGGGGTGGTTCTGACCAAGACCCCCGATCACCCCGTCAATGATCGCTGCGAGGCGGTTCAACGGCTTGCGCTTTTGACCCGGCAACAGGCGCGAATCCTGCAACTGATCTGTGAGGGGCGGCTGAACAAACAGATCGCCTATGAGCTTTCGATCGCTGAAACCACCGTGAAAACCCATGTCACCGCGATCATGCGCAAGCTTGGCGTGCAGACCCGTACCCAGGCCGTGCTTATCGCGCAAACGGCCAGTTTCTCTAACGTCTTGCGCGAGACCGACTAGCCAGACTAACCTTGCGGCAGGGCCCGCCCGCCCGCAGGAGACGACATGGACGCGACCCCGATCAATGCCGCCGATCTTTGTGACAGCCGCATCGTCGCGCGCGCCGAAGTACCCCATGGCGACCCCGACGCGCTTGCAACGCTGGCTGAGGCCTTTGGTGGCACGCAAATGGCGCTTGTGTTGTTCTTCGTTTCGCCCGAGGCCGATTTTGAAACCCTGATGGCCGAGGCGCCGCGCCACTTTCCCGAGAGCCGCTGTGTCGGCTGTACCACGGCCGGTGAAATCGGCGTTGCGGGCTATACCAACGGGATGATCGTCGCGGTGGGCTTTGCCGCCGCGCATTTTTACGCCGTGACGCAGGTGATCACGCCGCTGAGCGCGTTTGACAGCAGCGCCTGCGTCTCGCAATCGGTGCGTGCGCGGGCCTGGCTGAACACGCAGGCCGGCGAGGTGATGCCAAATGAATTTGCCTTTCTCGCGGTTGATGGTCTGTCGCTCAAGGAGGACGAGCTTGTCTCGGCCCTTGCCTCGGGCCTTGGACCGATGCCGCTATTTGGCGGCTCGGCGGCGGATGGCGAACGCTTTGGCGAAACCCTGATTGCCTGTGACGGGGTCACGCTGCGCAATGCGGCCGTGGTCTGTCTTTTGCGCACCGATTGCCCGGTTCGCGTGTTCCGCCTGGATCACTTTCAGCCCACCGACCGGCGCATGGTGGTGACCGATGCCGACCCGGCCCGGCGCATCGTGCATCGCATCAACGCCGAGATCGCAGCCGAGGAATATGCCCGCATTCTGGGTCGCCCGCTTGAGACGCTGAATGCCTCGACCTTTGCGGCCAACCCGGTGGTCGTGCGGATCGGCGGCCAGCATCATGTGCGCGCGATCCAGCGGATCGAAGAGAACGGCGACCTGCAATTCTTTTCCGCCATCGACGAGGGGCTGGTTCTGACGCTGGCAGAGTCCCAGGACATGGGCGCCCATTTGCAACGTGAACTTGACGCCCTGGCCAGCGAACACGAACCCCTGACCGTGCTGGCCTGTGACTGTATGCTGCGCCGCACCGAGGTGACACAACGCCAGATCGGGCCCGAAATTTCGCGGATTCTAGCCGCGCATAAGGTTATCGGCTTTTCCACCTACGGCGAACAGATCAACGGTCTGCATGTGAACCAGACGATGACCGGCGTCGCCATTTACCATCCCGACCGGGGGATCGGCCATGACCCACGCACTGATTGATACCTCTGATCCGCTTGAGCGCCAGAACAGCAAGCTGATGAAAATCATCGAGGTGCTGATGCGCCGGGTGGAACAGACCACCGATGATGGCGGCGTGGCCTATGCCCATTTTGAACGCGCGGTCATGCTTGAGGATCAGATCACCGACCGCACCCACGATCTTGAACGCGCGCTGAATCTGCTTAACGATTCCAACGCCCAACTGGCCACCGCCACCCGTCAGGCCGAACGCGCGCAATCGGATCTGGCCAATGCCATCGAGACCCTGCAAGAGGGCTTTGCCCTGTTTGACAGCGACGGCCATATGGTGATGAACAACAGCCGCTTTGGCATGTATATGCCCGATCTGGTGGCGCGCCTGCGTCCGGGGCTGGATTTTCAAAGCTACGTTCAGCACGCCAGCGAAAGCCGCTTTCTGGAACTGCCAGATGCCCAGACAAGCCGCGAATGGGCGGCGCGACGGATGCAGCTTCACCAGGAAAAGCACGTGATGTTCAACCTCAACCTGACCGGCGATTGCTGGGTTCAGGTCAGCGAACACCGCACCCGCGACGGGCAAACCGTGATCCTTCAGACCGATATCACCGACATCATCCGCCTTGAGCGGCGCGAACGCGGCAAGATGCTAGATGATCAGGCCCAGCTTGTGCGCGCCACGCTTGAGCATATTGATCAGGGCGTCTGTATTTTCGACCGTGCCGGGCAATTGCGCGGCTGGAACCAGAATGCCGGCGGGATGCTGTCGATCCCGCTCGCGCATTTCCGGGTTGGCATTCAGTTTGACGTGATCCTGCGCCGGATTGGCAGCGATTTTCAGATCGAAGGCATCCTGACGCCGGGCGATATCGCCACATGGGTGGCCAGCACGGACCGGCGCGCGCCCTTGCGGTTTTACATGCGCAGCGGGGCGCGCAAGACGCTTGAGGTGTTCGCGCGCCAGATGCCCGATCAGGGCTTTGTCATAAGCTTTTCCGACGTCACCGCCGAGCGTGCGGCGGCGCGCGCGCTTGCCCATGCCAATGAACGGCTGGAACAGCGGGTTCTGGAACGTACGCTTGAACTTGAGGATGCGCTTGCGGATGCAGAGCGCGCCAATGCCTCGAAATCGCGGTTTGTCGCTGCCGCAAGCCATGACCTGCGCCAGCCGCTGTCGGCAGCGCGGCTTTATCTGGCCTCGATCCATGAAGAGCTTGCCAGCGACGATCACCGCGCCCTGATGGACAAGGCACAGCGCGCGCTGACTAGTGTCGAGGATATCATCGACGCGTTGCTCGATATCTCGCGGCTTGAATCGGGTCGGGTCGAGGTGGACGTGACCCATGTGCCGCTTGGGCGTATTCTGGATCAGTTACACGACGAATTCGCCCCGCATGCCGCGCTCAAGGGGCTTAGCCTGCGGTTTGTGCCCTGCGGCGCGATCGTGGAAACCGACGCCAGCTATATCCGGCGCATCCTGCAAAACCTGATTGCCAACGCCATTCGCTATACCTCCTCAGGCAAGGTTCTGGTCGGCGCGCGCCGTCGTGGCCGCACCCTGCGCCTTGAAGTGCGCGACACCGGCCCCGGCATTGCCCCCGCCG
>CBDTZA010000072.1:0-7449 GCA_965364785.1 uncultured Roseovarius sp.
AAAGCCGCCCTGCACCTCGGACACCTGCCGCAGGGTCCAGCGAATGAAGGCGCCGTCGTCATCGCTCAGCATCCGGCGCACATGCACCACATCGCCACGCGTGAACGTCTTTTTGAAATCGCCCTGCAGCCAGCCAATATCCTTGCGCGGCACAATCTGTGGTTCGGCGTCGGTCTCAAGTACCCCGTCAATACCAATCCGCATTTCCTGATCGCCGGTCTCAAGAACCACCGCCGGATACCATTGGCCATCCTGATCAATATCGCGCGCCACGGCGAGCGATCCAAGCGCCTCGCGCCACTTGGCCTCACTCGCAAGCGCCTCTTCCGGCAGGCTCAGGCCGGTACCACGCCACCGCCCCTGCCCGCGATCATAGGCCTCAAGCTGGCGGCGCAGCGCCTGTGCCGCGTGCAGCTGCATCTCGGGGTCGATCGTGGCGCGCACGCTCAGACCGCCGGTAAAGAATTCGCCCTCGCCAAAATCCCGGCTCAGCTGGCGACGGATTTCGTCAGTGAAGTAATCGCGCGGCGGCAGGTCCCCGGAGAAGGGTTCAAAATCGCCGTTCTGCACACTGCGCAGCGGCGCGGCCACCTCGGATTTATAGACCGCATCCGAGATATAGCCGTTTTCGGCCATCTCGCGCAGAACGAAATTGCGCCGCTGTAACAGCCGCTCTTTCTCGCGCACCGGATGATAGTCACTGGGCGCCTTGGGCATCGACGCGATCATCGCCGCCTCATGCGGGGCCAGCTCGCCAAGCGTCTTGTTGAAATAGGTCTGCGCCGCCGCAGCCACGCCATAGCTGTTCTGACCAAGGTAAATCTCGTTGAGATACAGCTCAAGGATCCTCTCCTTGCTCAGCGTTTCCTCGATCCGGGTGGCAAGGATGATCTCTTTGATCTTGCGCGCCAATTGCCGGTCGCCCGACAAAAGGAAGTTCTTCATCACCTGCTGGGTGATGGTCGAGGCGCCGCGCACGGTGCGCCCGCGCGTGCGCACCGCCTCGACCATCGCCGCCGCGATGCCGCGCGCGTCATAGCCGTGATGGGTGTAAAAATTCTTGTCCTCGGCGCTGATGAAGGCCTGTTTGATCAGGTCGGGAATATCCTCGGCCGGGGTGAACAGGCGGCGCTCGCGGGCGAATTCGTCGATGATGCGCCCCTCGCCCGAATAAATCCGGCTGATCGTCGGCGGGGTGTAATTGGCCAGCGATTCATGGCTCGGCAAATCCTTGCCGTAGATGTGGAAAATCGCACCAATGCTGAGCGCCACGACCATGATGGCAAGCGTCAGCAGGCTGAAAATCGTTCCGAAAAGGCTTAGAATCGCTCGCAGCACTGCGGCCCCCGCTTATTGGTTGCGCCCCATATAGGCAGCATGCGCGCGCGGGTCAAAAGGGAATACCCCTGCCCTTGCGCCAATTTTCGCTGAGCCTTCATTGCCGCACCAACCCGGCGCGCGCGCCATCGTCGCGCCGCCAGGCCAGCATCGCATCGCGCAGCGCCTCCGCCATCCGCGCCCGCCAGACCGGATCGCGCAGGTTTTCAAGGTCACGCGAGCTGGACAAAAACCCAAGCTCAAGCAGGACCGACGGAATGTCAGGCGCTTTCAGCACCGAAAACCCCGCATGCCGCTGCGGCCGCGACAAAAGCGGCAATTCCTGGGCCTTGAGCGTGGCCAGCACCGCCTTTGCAAGACGTTCGGCGCGGGGCTGGGTTTCCTGACGCGCCAGATCAATCAGAATATCGGCCACCACGTCATCCTTGCCGCTCAGATCGACACCGGCAAGGATATCGGCGCGGTTGTGGCGCTCGGCCAGAGCCGCACTTGCCTCATCCGAGGCACTGTCGGACAACGTATAAACCGAGGCCCCGCGCGCCCGCGCGCCCGACAATGCATCGGCATGCAGCGACAAAAACACATCCGCCCGCCCGCGATGCGCGAGGGCCACGCGCCGCTCAAGCGGCACGAATTCATCCGCGTCGCGCGTCAGAACCACGTCAAAGCGACCATCGCGCAGCAATATCTCTTTCAGTTCCAGCGCGAATTGAAGCATCAGGTCTTTTTCGGTGACCCCACCGACCTGCGCGCCGGGGTCAATCCCGCCATGGCCCGGATCAAGCACCACGAAAAGTGGCCCCTCGCCGGGCATCCGCCGCAAAGGCGCAACAAGCGCGCCCTCGGGGTTGGGCAAATCCCAGCCCGGCAAATTCGGCGTGCCTGCGTTTGCAGCGAAAGCCTCTGCATCGGGCGCCCCCAAAATGACCCGCAAATCACCGGCGCCCGTCACCCGGTCAACCACAAGCCCCGCCGATTTCAGAACATGCGGTGCCGCAAGATCCACCACCATCCGTGACCAGCCGGGCCGGATCTGCCCAAGCCTTACCGCGGTCGCGCGCGCGCCCCGCATCAGATCCGCGCCACGTGTCTGCTGCCAGTCGACTTCGCGAAAATCCAGCACAAGCCGCGCCGGCTGATCCAGCGTAAAAACCCGGTAGGGCACACCCTGACTAAGCCGCAGGCGTAATTCCATACCGCGGCGCGTATCGCTCAGCGCACTCTGCTCGGGATCAATCCGCGCCAAGGCGCTAAACCCCTGCTCTTGCGCCCGCACAACCGGGGCCATGCACAGCATCGCCACGATCATCAGCCATTTTGCCATTGCTCTGCCCACCCGCCGGTCCCCGGTCTTGTATTGGCTCGAAGTATAACAAGAGCCGGGCCGCAAGACAGCCCCGCTCTTTCATCGTTCCTCAAATACTCACCCGTACTGCCCGTGCCCCGTATCGGACCATCAGGGGCAGAAGATATCGTTGAATAGCGCAAACAGCATCAACCCAAGCACAAGCATCAGCCCGATGGTCATCAGAATGCGCAGCGCTTTGTCACTGGGCGGGCGTCCCGACACGGCCTCATAGGCGTAAAACACCAGATGCCCGCCATCCAGAACCGGCACCGGGAACAGGTTCAACAACCCAACAGCGGTCGAGAGAACGGCAATGAACCAGATGAAGCTTTCCGGTCCCTGGCTTGCCATCGCGCCCGAGACCTGGGCAATGCCGATGGGGCCGGACATGTTACAGCTGCTGATCGCGCCGGTGACCATATGATAAAGCCCCGAGACCGAGCTTTGGATGATCTGCCCGGTCTGCACAACAGCATTGCCGACGGCCTCGACCGGGCCAAGGGTTTCCTTGGCCGGCTCAAACGCCAGACCACCGGCGATGCCGATCCGCCACTCGGTCTTGAACCCGCCATCGGGCTGCGGCTCATCCACGCGGCGCGGGGTGATGGCCACGTCAAATGCTGCGCCATCCGGGCGCCAGAGCTGCAGGTTAAGTTCCGCCCCGTCCGAGCTTTCGACCACATCCTTGAGCTCGCCAAAGGCCACCACAGGCATGCCATTGATCGCGGTGATCACATCGCCGGGAAGCATTGCCGAGGCATAGGCCGAAGATTGCGGCGCCAGCCCGCCAATCAGCGGCGGCATAAGATGCGGGCCCTGCGCGGTCATGCGACGGCCGTCACGCTCGACCTCGTATTCAAGCAAGGCGCGCGCAGGCAACTCATCAATCAGATCGTCAAAGCCCTCGCCAATCGCGGGCAAAGCAATCCCCTCGATCGACAGGATGCGGTCCCCCGGTTCAAGCGTCACACCGGCCACCGGAAGCGGCTTGAGCGCGCCGACACTGAGCGGATCGGCGGTTTTGCCCTGCGTCATCATCACGGCGGCAAAGATGAGGATCGACAGGATGAAATTAAAGATCGGCCCTGCCGCCACCGTCGCCGCACGCGCCCAAAGCGGCGCGCCGTGCATGGTCTGGCGCAGGCGTTCGGGCGCCACTTCGGCCATCGCCGCTGCGTCCTTGCCGCTGGCGGCATCGGCATCGCCGAGAAACTTCACAAACCCGCCAACCGGCAGCGCCGCAAGCTGCCAGCGGGTGCCGTGCTTGTCCATGCGCGAAAATAGCACCGGACCAAACCCAAGCGAGAACACCTCGGCCTTGATCCCCGACCAGCGGCCAACGATGTAATGGCCAAATTCATGCACCGCCACGATCACTAAAAGAGCCACAACAAAGGCCAGCAAGGTCATGAAAATATTGCCAAATTGCGGCAGGAAGGTCAGTATATCCACGTGTAATCCTTAACTGTTTCGCTCCGTGACGACTTGATCGGCGCTCTGTCTTGCCAGATGGTCCATCCGGGACACGCAATCAAGGGTCAGGGGCATATTCATTTCTTGCGCGTCGCGCGTCAGACGCGTCAGCACCTCTTCGACGACCACATTCATGTCGCGAAATCCGATATGTCCGGCGATAAAGTGATCAAGCGCGCGGTCCTTGGCGGCGTTGAACACCGCGCCGCTTAACCCGCGCATCTTCATCACCTCACGGGCAAGGCGCAACGCCGGATAGCGCGCGGCATCAGGCGCGCGAAAGTTCAGCGTTCCGATTGCGGCCAGATCAAGCGCCTCGACCGGCAGCGCCTGACGCTGTGGCCAATGCAGGGCATAGCCGATCGCATGGCGCATATCGGGCGGGCCGACATGCGCCATAAGCCCGCCATCGCAGAACCCGACCAGCGCATGCACCACCGATTCAGGATGGATCAGCACTTCGATCTGATCCGGGGTAAAGCCGAAGAATTCGCGCGTTTCGATCATTTCCAGCGCCTTGTTGAACATCGAGGCGCTGTCGATGGTGATCCGCTGGCCCATCGCCCAATTGGGATGGCTTGACGCCTCGGCCACGGTCGCATGTTCCAGATCGGCCAGCGGCCAGTCGCGAAACGCACCACCACTGGCGGTGATGATCACGCGCGACACGGCGGCGGAATCCTCGCCGACCATGGCCTGAAAGATTGCCGAATGCTCACTATCGACCGGCAGGATGCGGGCATGGTTCGCGCGCGCCGTGCGCATCAGCAAAGGCCCGGCTGTGACCAGCGATTCCTTATTGGCAAGCGCCAGGGTCGCGCCCTGCTCCAACGCGGCCAATCCCGGCGGCAGGCCGGCCGCGCCCACAATCGCCGACATCACCCAATGGGCAGGTCGGCTTGCGGCCTCAGTCAGGGCGGCCGTGCCGGCGGCGGCCTCGACCTCGCTGCCCGCAAGGGCGGTGCGCAGATCGGGCAACAGATCGTCATAGGCGGTGACCGCCACATCGGCGCCAAGCGCCACGGCATCTGCCGCAAGCTGTGCGATATTGCGCCCGCCAGTGAGGGCCACAACATCAAATTGCCCCGGCGCACGACGGATCAGATCAATCGTATTCTGCCCGATAGAGCCGGTTGCGCCCAGAATGGAAACCCGCTTCATGCAAGCCCCGGCATCAGGCGCAGCGCCCAGAGGATGACCACAAGAACCGACGCGCCAAGCATCGCATCAAACCGGTCAAGCACGCCGCCATGCCCCGGAATAAGGCCCGAGCTGTCCTTGATCCCGCGCAACCGTTTGGCAGCACTTTCCGCGATATCGCCCATTTGTCCGCCAAAGCCCACCAGCATCGACACCGGCACAAGCGCCAGCCCCGCGCCCGTCGGCCCCATGAACAAAAGGCCGATAATCGCGGCACCAATCCAGCCGGCAATCGTGCCAGACCATGTTTTCTTGGGGCTGAAACGCGGCCAGAACTTGGGGCCCCCCAAACTGCGTCCGGCGAAATAGCCCGCCACATCGGACACGACCACGACCGCGACAAGCCAGACCACCCAGACAAGACCGGCATGATCACGCAAAAGCGCCATGGCGAGACAGCCAAGCAGACTCCAGAAGGCAAGCGCGAAAAACGGACCCTTTTCACGGTCAACCGATCCGGCGGCCACGACCACCGCCGACAACAGCAAGGGCAGTGCCAACAGACCGGGCAACCAAAGCGCAAGGCCAACCGCAATCGCCGCCAAAACGCCAGAGCGCCGCGCATCGGGCGCGTCAAACATGCGCGCGGCCTCCCACATCATCAGCCCGGCAAGACCACAGATCAGCGCATTGAACACCAGACCACCGATCCAGATTACAGCCGCGCCAATACCCGCCATCAAAAGCCCGGATATCACCCTGGGCGCAAGATCAGACCACTGCGCGTTGCCACTCATGCGGACACCGCCCCAAAGCGGCGATCGCGCGTGCCATATTGAGCGAGAAGTTTGGCAAAAACATCGGCGGTGAAATCGGGCCAGAGCGTGTCGATGAATTCGTACTCCGCATAGGCCGACTGCCAGAGCAGGAAATTGGAAATCCGCGCCTCGCCGCTGGTGCGAATGACCAGATCCGGGTCGGGCAGCACGCAGGTATCAAGATATTTCGGCAGGGTTTCTTCGTCCACATCCGCCGGATCGAGACGGCCCGCGGTCACATCCATCGCCAGCCGCTTGGTGGCGCGCGACACCTCATCGCGGCCGCCGTAATTGAGAGCAATGGTCAGGTTGGTGCCGGTGCAGTTTTCGGTCATCGCCTCGGCCTCATCCATCAGATTGCGCAACTTGCGGTCCAGACGCGGCCGGTCGCCGATAAAGCGCACCCGCACGTTATCGGCGACAAACTCCTGCATTTCCTTCATGATATAGCGGCGAAACAGGCTCATCAAACCGGCGACCTCGGTCTGGGTGCGTTTCCAGTTCTCAGTGGAAAAGGCAAATATTGTCAGATACTTGACGCCCAGAAACGGACAGGCCTTGACGATCTCGCGCACCCGGCGCGCGCCGGCGTGATGCCCAAACAGACGCGGGCGCCCGCGCGCCTGTGCCCACCGACCATTGCCATCCATGATGATGGCCACATGACGCGGACCTTCGCCAACGGCGAGTTTATCTGGCATGGGCGCGCCCTTTGTCATTCAGACCTGCATGATTTCCGCTTGTTTGGTATCCAGCGCTTCATCAACATTCTTGATATAGAGGTTGGTCAGGTCCTGCACCTCGGATTCCCAGAATTTCTGGTCATCCTCGGACATGCTGTCGGCTTTGGCCTTTTTGATCTGGTCCATGCCATCGCGACGAATGTTGCGTACCGCCACTCGGGCGTGCTCGGCATATTGCGAGGCGACCTTGGTCAGCTCTTTGCGGCGTTCCTCATTGAGCTCGGGGATCGGCAGCATGATGATCGTGCCGTTCAGCTGTGGATTGATGCCCAGACCGCTTTCGCGGATCGCCTTTTCGACCTTGCCGACAAGGCCCTTGTCCCAGACGTTGATCGTCACCATCCGCGGCTCGGGCACATTGACCGTGCCGACCTGGTTGATCGGGGTCTTTTGACCATAAGCGTCCACCATCACCGGTTCCAGCATCGAGGCCGAGGCGCGGCCGGTGCGCAGCGATGCAAATTCGGTTTTCAGCGCGACGATCGCGCCATCCATGCGCCGTTGCAGATCGCTCGTGTCAATTTCGATGTCATCGGACATGTTTTCTGTCTTTCCTTCTTGCAGCTATCGCCCTGTTGTCCCTGTTTAG
>CBDTZA010000073.1:0-7410 GCA_965364785.1 uncultured Roseovarius sp.
CAAACTTAGCCCCGAGGCGCTTGAGGCGGCGATCACGCCGAAAACCAAATGGTTCATCTTCAACTCGCCCAGCAACCCCACCGGGGCGGGCTATACCTGGGACGAACTAAAAGGCCTGACCGATGTTCTGATGCGCCATCCCCATGTCTGGGTGATGAGCGATGACATGTATGAACACCTCTCCTATGACGGGTTTGAGTTCTGCACCCCCGCGCAGGTCGAGCCGGCGCTTTACGAGCGCACGCTGACCTGCAACGGCGTTTCCAAGGCCTATGCGATGACCGGCTGGCGGATTGGCTATGCGGCCGGGCCGCAAGACCTGATCGGCGCGATGCGCAAGATTCAGTCGCAGAGCACCTCGAACCCCTGCACCATTAGCCAATGGGCCGCTGTCGAGGCGCTGAACGGCAGCCATGATTTCATCGCGGCTAATAACGCCATGTTCAAACGCCGCCGCGATCTGGTGGTCAGCATGCTGAACGAGATTGACGGCATCGAATGCCCGACCCCGAATGGCGCCTTTTATGTCTATCCCTCGATTGCCGGTCTGATCGGCAAGACCAGCAAGGTCGGCACCGTGATCGAGAATGACGAGGCCTTTGCCACCGCCCTTCTGGAAGAAACCGGCGTCGCTGTGGTGTTTGGGGCGGCCTTTGGGCTTTCGCCAAACTTTCGGGTCAGCTACGCTACCTCTGACGACGCGCTGAAAGAGGCCTGTACACGTATTCAGGCATTCTGCGCAGAGTTACGGTAAGGGGTTTAAATGGCGGGCGATCTGCCAGACTATTATTTCAGGATCCGTGAGAACGGCGCCTTCGTGTTCCGGGTTGATACCGCGAACCGACAGCGACGTATCGACATGGAACAGATCGCCGTCGTCAATATCCGCAAATCCGAAATCAAGCCGCATGGCGACCGCGCGCTCACCGATGAGGACATCACCGCCATCAGCGACTGGATGGCCGAGCGGCTCAAGCTGATCGAGCATCGCGATATCGACGATATTCTGCGGGCGGTGGATTATCTCAACACCACCACCCATTGGGCGCAATCGCGCGCCACCGAGCCACAGCTTGAAGAGGTCACCGATGCTCTGTTGCTGGCGATGCATGACCTGCGCACGGTGCTGGTGCGCAAAAAAGCGGACCGCTTGCTGAAAGACGGCTGACTGCCTGCTTCTTCTTGGCCTAAATACTCAAAGTCACCGCGCCCCCACACCGCGCGCCGACCAGCCCCAGAAGCGCACCAGCATGAACACCCCCGCCAGCGCCAGCCCCGCCGCGAGGCCAAGCCAGATGCCAGGGCCGCCAAAGCCAAACACGAACCCCAGAACATAGCTGACCGGCACGCCGACCGCCCAATAGCTGAGCGCGGCAATCACCATCGGCACATGCGTGTCCTGCACCCCGCGCAACAGGCCAAGTGCCGAAACCTGCGCCGCATCGACCAGCTGAAACAGCGCCGCCGCCGCCAAAAGCTGTCGCCCCGCCGCCATCACCGCCGCGCGGTCGGGGTCTTGCGGATCAAGGAACACCCCGATCAGAGGGTCCGGCAGCACCAGAAACAGCACCATCGTACTAAACGCCACCACGCCCGCCATGCCAAGCACCACCCGCGCTCCATCGCGCAAACCCGGCCCGTCGCCGCGCCCATAGGCCTGCCCCGCGCGCACCGTGGCCACGTTCGAGAGGCCAAGATGCACCATGAACACCACCGAGGTCACCTGAAGCGCGATGCCATGCGCCGCCAGCGACAGCGTCCCCAACCAGCCCATCATCACCGAGGCCGCCGCAAACAGCCCGACCTCGGCCAGGCTGGTGATGCCAATCGGCCAGCCCAGGCGAAACACCGCGCCAAGCGCCTCCCAATCGGGGCGCCAGAGGCGTTGAAACAGGGCATGTTCCGGGGCGCTTGCACTGACATAGACCGCAAGCACTAGCAACGCCGCGATATTCACCGCAAGCGATGCAATCGCCGCGCCGCGCACGCCCATCTCGGGAAATCCGAAGTTGCCGAAAATCAGCAGGTAATTGATCCCGACATTCAGCGCGACCGCGGCCAATGTGACCCACAGCACCACGCTGGTCCGCTCAAGCGCCGCCAGATAGGATTTGAGCACCATCACCAGAAGGGCCGGCAGGATCGCCCAGCCTGCAATCTCAAGATATTGCCCCGCCAGGTCCGCCACGCCCGGATCTTGCCCCAACACGGCAAAGACCGCCTCTGACCAGACCATCACCGGCATCACCGCCACGCCATAAAACACCGAGGCCCAAAGCCCCATGCGCGTGACCCGGCGCACCTGTGTTTCCTGCCCAGAGGCCTGCGCCGAGGCGACCATCGGCATCACCGCCCAAGCAAAGCCCGAGCCCATGATGAACAGCACGAAAAACAACGTCCCGCCCAGCACCTCGGCGGCCAATGCCTCGACCGAGTACCAGCCGAGCATGATCGCATCCGTAAGGTTGATGGCAAACTGCGCCACATGGCTGCCAATCAAGGGCAGACCAAGCAAAAGCGTCGCGCGGGCGTGCTGGCGATATGTCAGGCGGGGTTGCATCGCCAAGCCCTAGACGCGGGCGCGGCGTGGCGCAAGGGTGCTGGGCGCGCCCTGCCAACACACGCCCCGCTTAGCGGCATCCCTGCCGCAGCTCAGCCCGGCCTACGATCCATTTGGCTTTGATTTGCCAAGAATCTTATCTGCCCCGTGCAACACATGCTGCGCGGTCGAAATGATCTTGGGATCGGGGGCATGGGCGATCTCGAGGTCTTTGCCCGGATACTCCAGCGCGTTCAGAAAATGCAGCATGCAATTCAGCCGCGCGCGTTTCTTGTCGTTGGATTTCACCACGGTCCAGGGCGCATCGGCGGTATCAGTGTAAAAGAACATCGCCTCCTTGGCGTCGGTATATTCCTGCCACTTGCCAAGGCTTTGCTTGTCAATCGGGCTTAGCTTCCACTGCTTGAGCGGATCGGTGGCGCGGCTGTCAAAGCGGCGCTTTTGCTCGCCTTGCGTGACCGAGAACCAGTATTTGTAAAGCCGGATACCAGAGCGCACCAACATCCGTTCAAGTTCCGGCGTCTGGCGCATGAATTCCAGATATTCATTCGGCTCGCAAAAGCCCATGACCCGCTCAACGCCGGCGCGGTTATACCACGAGCGGTCATACAGCACGATCTCGCCCGATGTTGGCAGGTGCTCAATATAGCGCTGGAAAAACCACTGGCCGCGTTCGGTATCGGTGGGTTTGTTGAGCGCCACCACCCGCGCGTTGCGCGGATTAAGATGCTCTGTAAAGCGCTTGATGGTGCCGCCCTTGCCCGCCGCATCGCGGCCCTCAAACAGCAGAACGAATTTCTGACCAGTGTCCTGCGCCCATATCTGAACCTTGAGAAGCTCGGCCTGAAGCTTGGCTTTCAACGCCTCATATTCGGACCGCCCCATTTTCGTATCATAGGGATATTCGCCATTCTCAAAGGACTGACGCAAGGTGGTGACCTGATCCAGATCGTCGGGTGTTTCGATTTCAGGCTGGGCAGTTTCGCCACCAGTTTTCGCGCTCATTCCACGTCTCCTTTAAGATTGCTCCCACAATCATAATAGGACAACGCTCACCGGTCTTTGATCGGTATCAAACATGGGGATTCAGCCCGCCGCAGAGCGCCACGCCAAAAGGTTATCCTGCAATACCTTCTCAATTTCTTCCGGTGTTTCCTTGAAATATGAAACCGGAATCCACGTGTCGGTGGAGGCACCGTTCTGATCTGTGTGAGCGATGAACAAGCCACCTGAGCCCGGAACACGATTATAAACGCGAGTGATATCCCCGAACTCAATACGCTTGTTTGCGAACCCGCCCCACAGCTCGACATATGACTTATAGATTTTTAGCGGAAACAACCCGGCAATACTTCCCCAGAGGATGAACAGGCCCAATCCCAACAACAGGACAGATAAGGCAAGCGCAACAATGGGGAAATCAGAGCCGAACCTCATCAACGTCGCAATCATTCCAAAGCGACTCGATGAATAAGAACCCGGTTCCAGGAAAAGAAAAAAGGCCCTGAAAGACAGCGCAAAAAGTAACAATCCGATGCCAATCATTTTGATCAGGTGCCAGAGCGATCTGTTTGAAACAAAAACCGGCTCATTCATGGTACACACTCCAACCAAACTCTGGGGCCACGGATGGCAGTGCCTTGGGTCAGGATCAAGGCTTGGCGCGCGCCATAGGCAAAGGACCTGCGCTCACCGTCTTTGACGGTTTGCAAAAGGTTTATGCGGCATCAATCTTCGAGACGGCGCAGGGAACGACGGGCCAAGAGGCCAATCCCCCCCACCACAAGACCCATGGCACCCAGCAACTGCGCGAGATCCGCAGTGCCGCTGGTCCGGGAAAGCCAATTCGAGGACAAGAACACCTTGACCGGATCCCCCGCAACCCAATCCGCACCGGTCAGAGGGATCACGGTGGTTTCCCGGTTGAGAAATGCAATTTTTCGGGGGAAGAGGATGAATGCCATCTGATCGAGATGCAGATAGCCGTCTACAAGCGCCTCGTTCAACGGGCCTGTCAGGCTGTCTTTGGAAATATCACTTGCGTAGATTGGCATTGTGGGTGGCTTAGGGGCCAGAACAGAACCCTGCAACGAAAAGGCAAAGGCACCGAGCCCGGCCAACAGCACCACAAGACCAGAGACCCTGAGAATCCCGGCAACACGTTTCGCCTGGCGTCTGTCTTCGACGATTGCGGCGGCGGGATTAAGCGCGGTCCATGCAAATTTAAGTAAGAAAAGGTTGCTCACTAGAAAATCCGCCCGCAACAGATTGAAGCCGACAGCTCCCAATAGTGCCACCCCTGCCAGTAGAGGCTCGCAGTGGCAAGAGCCACAGTCAAGACATGAACTGCGTGATGGCTTGGAACGTGGACGCCTGACGACGAAGCATCACGGTTTTTTATGCGTGGCTTCAAACAGTGCAAAGCGCCACATGCTCGCGATCACTATGTTGACTGCTCCGCATCAGGCGCGCCGTATAAAACGAATATCAAATTCTGGTGGGATATTGAGGGCGATTTGGCCCAAGCCTGATCGCGATGCACAGGGTCAGTGCGTCCAGACCTGACGGCGGGCGGTCGAGAAGTTTTCGCTATAGCCACCGGGGCGGATGTTCTGTTTGCGTTTGTGGGGCTCTTGCACGACCGCATCAATGCCCTGCGCCTTGGCGTAATCAAGCGCGGCCTCTTTGGTGTCAAAGCGCAGGCGGACCTGGGCCTGTGTGTCGGTGGACGAGGTCCAGCCCATCAGCGGATCGACCTCGCGCGCGCTGTCCGAGACATATTCCAGCACCCAATATTTGGTTTTGCCAGTGCCGGACTGCATGGCGTTACGGGCGGGTTGGTAAATGCGCGCGGACATCGGCGACTCCTGTCAGTTCGGGGCAGTTATCCCAAATTGGCGGGCACACGGCAAGGGGTGAATGTGGGCGATCAAGGGCAGGCGGCGCCCTCGAAAAAGGCCGGTCAAGGTTTTCCCTGCCCGGCCCTTGTCATGACTAACCTGCGATCACGCCTGCGGAATGCGCAGAACCTGACCGGGATAGATTTTATCCGGGTGCGAGAGCATCGGCTTGTTGGCCTCAAAGATTTCCTGGTAACGCGCGCCATTGCCAAGGGTCGCGGCGGAAATAGCCCAAAGGGTATCGCCTTTCTTGACCTCGTGGAACACCGGCTCTGACCCGCCGGCATTGTCTTCAACGGCGGCCACACCGGCGACGTTGCCCACGGCCAACAGGATCTTTTCCTTGACCTCCTGGCTTACGGCAGTGCCGGTCACCTTGACGGTGTCGCCATCCACGTCGATGTCGAGGCCCTGGGCATCAAGCCCCAGATCGGCCAGCTCTTTCTTGAGCGCTTCGGGTTCGGGGGCGGCGTCATCGCCACCAAAAAGCGATTTACCCGCACTTTTCATGAAGTTCAAAAGTCCCATGTCATGTCTCCGTTTACAAAGGTTACTGGTCTAGCAATGCGGCAAGTCCTGTTGCCGCACCAGGGGAATTTGCCTTAAGCCGCCTCACCATCGGTGAACTGAAGCCGCGCAAGGCGGGCATAAAGGCCGTTTTCGGACACAAGGCTATCATGGGTGCCCTGCGCCACGATCCGGCCCTGATCCATGACGATGATCCGGTCGGCCTTTTTGACCGTGGCCAGACGGTGGGCGACGATGATTGTCGTGCGGGTGCGCGCCATGGCGTCCACCGCATGTTGCACCGCGCGCTCGCTTTCGGCGTCAAGCGAGGATGTCGCCTCGTCCAGCAACAGGACGGGCGCGTCGCGCAGAATGGCGCGGGCGATGGCGATCCGCTGTTTTTGTCCCCCCGAAAGCATCACACCGCGCTCACCGACATAGGTGTCAAAACCTTCGGGCATCGCGCTTATGAAATCATAGGCGGCGGCGGCGCGGGCGGCCTCTTCGACCTGCGCATCGGTGGCCTCAAGGCGGCCAAAACGGATATTGTCGCGCGCCGAGGCGGCAAAGATCACCGGATCCTGCGGCACCAGCGCCAGATCGCGGCGGAAATCGTGCCGCGCCAGATCAGAGAGCGCCACACCATCCAGCGTCACACGGCCCGCATCGGGGTCATAAAAGCGCTGGATCATCTGGATCATGCTGGTCTTGCCCGCACCCGACGGGCCGACAAGCGCCACGGTTTCACCGGCCTTTATCGACAGGTTGAGATCGTCAAGCGCCAGAATGCCGGGGCGCGAAGGATAGGAAAAACGCACTCCCTCAAAGGCAATCGCACCTTTCACGGGGCGCGCGACGGGTTTCGGGTTGGCCGGGTCCTTGACCGGATCCTGGGCCTGAAGCAATTCGACAAGACGCTCGGTGGCGCCGGCGGCGCGCTGCAACTCACCCCAGATTTCCGACAAGGCGGCGACCGCCCCGGCCACCATCACCGCGTAGATCACGAACTGCACGAGGCTGCCCGCGCTCATGCCGCCTGCGCGCACATCGCGCGCGCCCATCCACAAGACGCCGACAACGCCGGTGAAGACCAGAAAGATCACGATCACCGTCATAAGCGCGCGGGTATTGACCCGGCTGCGCGCGGCATCATGGCTGCGCTCGGTCACATCGGCAAAGCGCGTGCGGCTTTCGGCCTCGTGGGTAAAGGCCTGCACGGCCTGCACCGACAACAGCGCCTCGGAGGCATAGCCGGAACTGACTGCGATCCAGTCCTGATTTTCGCGGCTCAGCACCCGCATTTTGCGCCCCAGCGTCAGGATCGGCACGATCACCAGCGGCACGATCAGCAAAACCATACCCGTCAGCTTGGGCGAGGTGACAAGCATCAAGCCCATACCGCCGAGGAAAATCAACAGGATGCGCAGCGCGATCGAGACTGAC
>CBDTZA010000074.1:0-7365 GCA_965364785.1 uncultured Roseovarius sp.
GTGCGGGGATGTCCCGCCAGTAGACGATGGTGACGTCAACCATGGCTGATTCCTTTTTCCTCAAGGTCTTTACCTAATGCAGCCGACCCCTGGCGCAGGGTTTGATTTCGACAGAACGGATGCGTCATGCGACCTAGCGACCATAACCGGGGGCTGCGGGGGTGACCACGGGGGAACGTGCGAAAAATATTCATCATCGTTATCGAGATTATGGTCGGACCCCTCGCAACGCTTGCGCGGCGACACGTAAGCCACTACCTTGGGGGCAACTTGAAATGGAGGGCGTGTCGTTATGGCGCCCAAGCGTCCCGAAAGTGCGGGCGCGGTCCCGAAACCGGTTGAGAGCCCCGCACTGAGCCTGCCGGATCAGATGCCGCTTTATGCGGCGCTTGATCTTGGAACAAACAGTTGCCGTATGCTGATTGCCCAACCACGGGGCAATCAATTCAAAGTCGTGGACAGCTTTTCAAAATCGGTTCAACTGGGCGCGGGGCTTGAAAGCTCTGGCCGTCTGTCGCGCGCCTCGATCTACCGGACCATTCAGGCGCTGCGGATATGCAAGCAAAAGCTCAAGCGCCATCGCGTGCTGCAAATGCGCCTTGTGGCGACCGAGGCCTGTCGTCGGGCCACCAATGGCGCCGACTTCATGGCGCGGGTTGAACGTGAGACCGGGCTTCGGCTTGATATCATCGCGCCCCAGGAAGAGGCCCAGCTTGCGGTCGTGTCCTGTGCGCCGCTGGTCAGCCCCAATACCGATCAGCTTTTGGTGGTGGATATCGGCGGCGGGTCAACCGAATTGGTCTGGATCGACCTGACCGGCGTGCCGCGGCCAGAGCGGCGCCGCGCGATCATGCGGATGCATCTTGGCTTTAACGCCTGTGATACGCGCTTTGCCGCTGCCCGCGTGGTGGATTGGATCAGTGTACCGCTTGGGGTGGCCACGCTGCGTGATCAGTTCCGCGATGTCGAGGATGACTCGGCGCGTTTTGCCCTGATGAGCTGGTTTTTCGAGGAAAACCTTGCCGAATTCGCGCCTTACAAGGACGAGCAAAAGCGCGAGGGGTTTCAGATCATCGGCACCAGCGGCACGGTCACCACGGTGGCGGCAAGCCATTTGGGGCTGAAACGCTATGACCGCAACAAGGTTGACGGGCTGACCATGACCAGCGACGAGATCGACCGCGTGATCCGCAGCTATCTGGCGCTTGGTCCTGTGGGGCGACGCAATGACCCGCGCATCGGGCTTGACCGGCAGGCGCTGATCATGTCGGGGGCGGCAATTTTGCAGGCGTTGCTGCGGTGCTGGCCAACCGACCGTCTGTCGGTGGCCGACCGGGGATTGCGCGAAGGTATGCTCTACGCCCAGATGGCGGCGGATGGGGTTTTTAAGGACGGAACAGACTGATGGCCAAGACACCGGATGGCAAGAACACCTCGGGGCGCGGACAACGCGAGCTGACGGTGCAGGTGAAAACCGCGCGCGGGCGCAAGCCGTCGTCAACGCGCTGGCTTCAGCGGCAATTGAACGACCCTTATGTCAAGCGCGCTCAGGTCGAGGGCTATCGCGGCCGCGCGGCCTTCAAGATCATGGAAGTGGATGACAAGTTCCGCTTTCTGGTGCCGGGCGCGCGGATCGTCGATCTTGGCTGTGCGCCGGGGGGCTGGTGTCAGGTGGCGGTGCCACGGGTCAATGCCCTTGGCGAAAAGCAGGGCAAGGCGGTGGGGCGCATTCTGGGGGTGGATATTCAAGACGTCGAGCCAATTCCGGGCTGTGAAATCCATCAGCTTGATTTTATGGCGGATGACGCCGACGAACAGGTCAAGGCATGGCTTGGCGGCAAGGCCGATGTGGTGATGTCGGATATGGCCGCCTCAAGTTCGGGCCACAAACAGACCGACCATCTGCGCATCATCGCGCTCTGCGAGGCGGCGGCTTATCTGGCCTTTGATGTGCTTGAGGTGGGCGGCACCTTCGTGTCCAAGGTTCTGGCCGGGGGCGCCGAGGGCGAGTTGCAGAAGCTGTTGAAGATCAGGTTCGAAAAGGTCTCGAATGTCAAACCGCCTGCGTCGCGGGCCGATAGTTCGGAAAAGTTCGTCGTGGCCACGGGGTTTCGCGGCTAAGCTCACAACATCGGCGGACGTATCTCTGGTGGAAGGCCAAGCGAGCGGTCTGCAGCGCGGACAAGCTGTTTAAGGTCCGTTGGATCGGTGGGCGGCTGATTTGAAATCCGGTCGCTGATAAATTTCGCCATGTTCCGCTGACGCATCAATTCAAACAAGAGCGCATGGCGCGATGATTTGCGCCGGACCACTGGCTTTGGGGACTCGAAAGACATGACAAACCTCTTACCTCTGCCGCGTTAACGTAACGGCAAGTGATTGCCATAGAATTAAGGCGGATTTGGTTCGCCATTGGTGCAATCGCGTGGCGAGCGCCTGTTATCATCGTGAAGAGCGGCGAGGTGTCGCAGAGTGCGTTTGCACCGGGGCGCAAGTTGCGAGATAGTCATGCCAAAGCAACCCTGAGTCTGGCGTAGTCGGGCCGGGGGCCACGATTAGGGAAAGGACAGCACAGATGCGATATGAGGCGCCACAAAGCGTTGAGGCCGCGATTGATTTATTGGCCACAACAGAGGGGGCTTATGTTCTGGCGGGGGGCACCGATTTGCTGGTGAAACTGCGCGCCGAGATGCTTGAGCCCGATCTTGTGGTCGATATCAAGCGGATCGCGGGCATGAAAGAAATCACCGCAGAGGCCGGCGGCTGGCGCATCGGTGCCGCCGTCTCGGGGGCCGAGATGGGCGAACATGCCGGTCTTGTCGCCGACTGGCCGGGGGTGGTCGAGGCGGTTGGCCTTATCGGCTCGACCCAGGTGCAGGGCCGCGCGACGCTGGCGGGCAACCTGTGCAATGCCTCGCCGGCCGCCGATAGCGTGCCCGCGATGGTTGCCGCAGAGGCCACAGTGCGGATTGTCGGCCCGCAAGGCCCCCGCGATGTTGCGGTGATCGACGTGCCCGCAAGCCCCGGCAAAACCACGCTGGCGCCGGGCGAATTTATAGCCTCGGTGTTTTTGCCCGCCAAACCGGCACATGGGGGCGATGCCTATCTGCGCTTTATCCCGCGCACCGAAATGGATATCGCGGTGGTCGGCTGCGGCGTCTCGCTTCGCCTTGACGCGGCTGGCAAGGTCGAGGCCGCGCGCATCTCGCTTGGCGCGGTTGGCCCCAAGGTGATGCTGGTTGAGGGGGCCGCAGAGGCCCTGATTGGCCGCGTGCCCGAGGGCGCGGCGCTTGATGATCTGGCGGCCGCCTGTTCGGCAGCGGCCAGTCCGATTGAAGACAAACGCGGCACGGTCGATTTCCGCCGCCACGTTGCGGGCGTTTTGGCCCGCCGCGCGGTCGTGATCGCCGCAACCCGCGCAAAAGGAGAAACGGCATGAGCCAGATCCACGTAAAAACCTCTATCAATGGCGACGCCACCGAATTTCTGTGCGAGGCCGAAGACACGCTTCTGGACGTGCTGCGCGACCGGCTTGGCATGACCGGCTCGAAAGAGGGCTGCGGCACCGGCGATTGCGGGGCCTGTTCGGTCACGGTTGATGGCCGCCTTGTGTGTTCCTGCCTGATTCTGGGCGCCGAGGCGGAGGGCCGCGAGGTCACCACAATCGAGGGCATGGCGACGGGTGATCAGCTTCACCCGCTGCAACAGAAATTTATCGAAATGGCAGCCCTGCAATGCGGCATCTGCACGCCGGGCATTCTTGTGGCGGCCAAATCGCTGTTGGAAAAGAACCCTGATCCGACCGAGGAAGAAGTCCGTTATTGGCTGGCGGGAAACCTCTGCCGCTGCACCGGATATGATAAAATCATCCGCGCCGTGATGGAAACGGCGGCGGATCTGCGGAGGGCTTCGTGATGGCATTGGACAACTCAGATAAATCCCGGACCTTTAAGGTTGTCGGCACGCGCCCGTTGCGCCCCGATGGCATTGACAAGGTGACCGGCCGCGCCCGCTTTGGCGCCGATATCGTTGCCCCCGGCATGCTTGTGGGGCGCGTCCTGCGCAGCCCGCATGCCCATGCGCGGATTGTAAAAATCGACACCTCAAAGGCGCGGGCGCTGTCCGGCGTCAAGGCGGTGGTGACGCGCGCCGATTTTGGCGCGGCCCCCGAGTCTGTGGCCGATGTGATCGACAATTGCATGGCCGGCGACAAGGCGCTTTATGACGGCCATGCGGTGGCCGCCGTTGCCGCCTCAAGCGCCGCCGTGGCGCGCAAGGCCCTGCGCCTTATCGAGGTCGACTATGAGGTTTTGCCGCATGTGACCGATGTCGATGCCGCGATGATCCCCGGCGCGCCGGTGCTGCACGAGGGTCGGCAAGACGAAACCGTGCCCGAGGGCTTTTCCCAAAACGTGATGTCGCGGGTCGAGTTTGGCCATGGTGACACCGATGCGGGTCTGGCACAGGCCGACCGCGTTATCGAGCGCACCTATCGCACCGGCGCCACCCATCAGGGCTATATCGAACCGCATGCCTGTCTGGCCACGATGGGCCCGGATGGGCAGGCCGATCTGTGGTGCTGTACCCAAGGCCATTACATGGTGCGCAACACCTGCGCCGCCATTCTTGGCATGGAACAGGGCCAGCTGCGCGTCACCGCGTCGGAAATTGGCGGCGGGTTTGGCGGCAAGACCACGGTGTTTCTTGAACCCGTTGCATTGATGCTGTCAAAACTCGCCGGTCGTCCGGTCAAAATGGTGATGAGCCGATCCGAGGTGCTGCGCGCCACCGGGCCAACCTCGTCAACCTCGATTGATATCAGGATCGGCATGACCAAAGACGGTCGTATCACCGCCGGATTCGCCGAATTGCGTTATCAGGGCGGGGCCTATCCCGGTTCGCCGGTCGATATGGGGTCGATGTCGGCCTTTGCGCCTTATGATCTTGAGAATGTCAAAACCGTCGGCTGGGATGTGGTCACAAACCGCCCCAAGGCCGCCGCTTACCGTGCGCCCGGCGCGCCGATGGCGGCCTTTGCGGTGGAAAGCGCGATTGACGAGCTGGCGCAGGGCTTTGGCCTTGATCCGCTTGACGTGCGCCTGAAAAACGCCGCGCGCGAGGGCACTCTGGCCTCTTATGGGCCGACCTTTCCGGCGATTGGCCTTGAGGCGACGCTTGA
This sequence comes from uncultured Roseovarius sp., assembly GCA_965364785.1. GTDB lineage: Bacteria > Pseudomonadota > Alphaproteobacteria > Rhodobacterales > Rhodobacteraceae > Roseovarius. Next base: position 5,180 of record CBDTZA010000074.1, read on the forward strand.
GGCGGCCAAGGCCCATCCGCATTGGAGCGCACCCTTGGGCGCGAACCAGGGGCGCGGCGTGGCCTGTGGCTTTTGGTTCAACTTTGGCGGCGATACCTGTGTGACCCTTAATGTCACACCGGATGGCACGGTCACCCTGTCCGAGGGCAACCCCGATATTGGCGGCTCGCGCGCGTCGATGACGATGATGGCCGCCGAAGAGCTTGGCATTCCTTATGACAAGGTGCGCACGATCATTGCCGATACCGGATCGCTTGGTCAGAACGAGGTCACTGACGGCTCTCGCGTGACCTTTGCCGTCGGCCTTGCCACGATCGAGGCCGCGCGCAACGCCAAACGCGAGATGTGCAAACGTGCCGCGATGATCTGGGGTATCGACGAAGAGGCGGTTGAATGGGTCGACGGGGCCGCGCGCCCTGCGGGGCCGAATGCGGGCAAGCATGATCCGATGACCCTCAAGGAAATTGCCGCAATTGCCAGCAATACCGGCGGGCCGATTGCCGGGCATTACGAGGTGAATGCCGAAGGCGCCGGCGTCAGCTTTGGCACCCATATCGTTGATGTCGAGGTTGATCCCGACACCGGCGCGCCCAAGATCCTGCGCTATACGGTGTTGCAGGATGCCGGCAAGGCGGTGCATCCGGCCTATGTCGAGGGTCAGTTTCAGGGCGGCGCGGTGCAGGGCATCGGCTGGGCGCTCAACGAGGAATATATCTATGGCGAGGATGGCATTTTGCAAAACGCCGGCTTCCTTGATTACCGTATTCCCGTCGCCTCGGACCTGCCGATGATCGACACGGTGATCCTTGAAATTGCCAACCCGGGGCACCCGTATGGTGTGCGCGGTGTCGGCGAGACGCCAATCGTGCCGCCGCTTGCGGCCATCGCCAATGCCGTCTCGGCGGCGGCGGGCGTGCGGATGACCGATCTGCCAATGTCACCGCCGCGCATTCTGGCGGCCATTCAGGGGCAAAAGGACGCGTAAGGCGATGGTTAAGGTACGCGTCTGGGGCTCGCTCGCCGAATTTACCGAAGGGCAGACCGAGGTAGAGATCAAGGCCGGCACGTTGCGCGAATTGCTGGATGGGCTGGCCGGGGAATATCCCGGCCTGCGCCCCCAGCTTGATCGCGGGATTTCCGTGGCGATTGACGGGCGCGTCTATAATGATAGCTGGTTCACGCCAATCGCTGAGGAGAGCGAGGTGGTATTGTTACGCCGTCTTAAGGGTGGGTGAAAAATGCTTTAACTATGCCTCTCAAAATGCTGATATAAAGTTATTTTACTAGCTTTACAACATTACGAAATTCGGGGTGATCGGCGCTGGCGAGCCATTCGAAAACCACCATCTCGGTCGTCACAATCTCGGCCCCGTGACGCTCCATACGCCCCAGTGCGGCGCGCCGGTTTTCCACCATACGCGACCCGATGGCGTCAGCCACAATGTAGACCTTCCGCCTCGCCGATAAGAGGCCCAGAACGGTTTGAAGTACGCAGACATGCGCCTCGCATCCCATGACAACCAGATCGGCGTCGCCCGTCAGATGCGCGGCCACCTCGGGCGTGCGACAGGCGTCAAATGTCATCTTGTGCAGGACCGCTTCGCCAGCTTCGGGCGCCAACTCGGGCAGGGTGGTGCCAAGCCCCTTGGGGTTCTGCTCGGTATAACTAACCGGCACGCCAAGTCGGCGCGCTGTCAACAAAAGCCGATGCGCGTTCTGAATAACCGGGGCGCTGTCGTGAATGGCGGGCATAAGCCGCGCCTGAAAGTCGATTACAAGAAGATGCGAGCGCGCCGCGTCAAGTGTCAGCATGAGATTTGTCCTTTTGGCAGAGTGGCGATTTTTTCGACCAGATACCGCTCCATCATAATCGGGGCCGAGGCGCCAAACATACGAATGCGTCCGGTGTGCAAGAGCAACAGCAACCCGGTGGCATGGGCAAAGATATCGACGGTTAAAAGCTTGGCCTCATCGCCAGAGGCGCCAAGGTCCGCCGCCGCGTGAGAGATCGGCGCAAGTGCGCCTTCCAACGCGCCATTGAGCGCCTCGTCATGGTCGCGGCCAAGCCCCTTTGGCTTCATCCCGCCGCGAAACAGGTAAAACCCTAGGTCAAGATCGCGCGGGTGATCGGCGTAATAGGTGAAAACCGCCATCGCCGCCGCAAGCAGGCGGGCCTGTGGCGTGGC
>CBDTZA010000075.1:0-7361 GCA_965364785.1 uncultured Roseovarius sp.
ACCGAGGCCAACGCGCCGCATCTGGCGCAGACGCCCACCATTGACCGGTTAATGGCGACCTGTCCCAATGACACCCTGATCACCCATGGCCCTGATGTCGGCCTGCCACGCGGGCAGATGGGCAATTCCGAGGTTGGGCACACCAATATCGGGGCTGGCCGGGTGGTGGCGATGGATCTGGGCCAGATTGATCTGGCGATTGAAGAGGGCAGCTTTTTTGACAATGCGGCCCTGCACGGCTTTATCGCCAAGTTGCAAAAAAGCGGTGGGCGCGCGCATCTGATCGGCTTGGTGTCGGATGGCGGCGTGCATGGGCACATGACCCATATCGTGGCTGCGGCCAAGGCGATTACCGACGCCGGGGTGCCGGTGGTTTTGCATGCGCTGACCGATGGCCGTGACGTGGCGCCGAAATCGGCGCGTGTTTATCTTGACCAGCTAGACGAGATGCTACCCGAAGGGGTCAGGATTGCCACCGTGATCGGGCGCTATTTTGCTATGGATCGCGACAATCGCTGGGGCCGGGTGCAAGAGGCCTATGAGGCGATCGTTCTGGGCAAGGGCATCCGTTGTGCGAGCCCGCGCATCGCGGTGACCAATGCCTATGTGCGCTCGGAATCCGATGAATTCGTCGCGGCCAGTGCGATTGGGGACTACCTTGGGGCACGCGACGGTGATGGGGTGTTCTGCCTCAATTTTCGCGCTGACCGGTCGCGCGAGATCCTGCAGGCGATTGCCGATCCGGAGTTCGCGGGCTTTGAGACGGGCAAGCGGCCCGAATGGGCGGCGCTTTTGGGCATGGCGGAATATTCCGAGGCGCATAATGCGTGGTATGACACGGTGTTTCCGTCGCGCGACATCAAAAATACGCTGGGCGAATGGGTGGCCAAGCAGGGCCTGCGGCAGTTCCATCTGGCCGAGACCGAGAAATACCCGCACGTCACCTTTTTCCTGAACGGTGGCAAAGAAGCGCCCGAACCCGGCGAAGACCGCTATATGGCCGCCTCGCCGCATGTGGCGACCTATGATCTTCAGCCCGAGATGTCGGCGCCAGAGGTGACAGAGCATTTCGTCAAGGCGATTCATGCCGGGTATGACCTGATCGTGGTGAATTATGCCAATCCCGACATGGTTGGCCATACTGGCAACCTGAAGGCGGCGATAGCGGCCTGCGAGGCGGTCGATCAGGGGCTGGCAGAGGTGGTCAAGGCGCTGGACAAGGTCGGTGGCGCAATGATCGTGACCGCAGATCACGGCAATTGCGAGGTGATGGTTGATCCGGTGTCGGGCGGGCCGCATACCGCGCATACACTGAACCCGGTGCCGGTCATTCTGGTGGGGGGGCCAACGGGGGCGGTGCTGCGCTCGGGCGGGCGGCTTGCCGATCTGGCGCCGACGTTGCTTGAGCTGATGAACCTGCCAAAGCCCGACGAAATGACCGGAAAAAGTCTTATCAAATGAGGATATTGCACACCCTCCTCTGTGTCGGACTTGGGCTTGCGCCCGCCGCGCTTGCGCAAACCTCGATCGATCCGGCCACGGCGGCGCTTGCGGCGTCAGAGCGCCTTAGCCGGGCGTCAGAGGCGCTAAGCGAGGCTGAAGGTGCGCAAAACCGGGTCAAGGCGCTGACCGAGACGATCACCGCATTCGAGGACGGGCTTGAGGCGATGCGCGACGGGCTGCGCCGGGCGGCGGTGCGCGAACAGGCGTTAAGCGCCGAGTTGCGCGCGCGCGACGAGGAAATTGCCCAGCTTTTGGGCGTGCTACAGACCATGGGCAACGCGCCGGTGCCGGTCTTGCTGATGCATCCGGCGGGGCCGGTGGGCACGGCGCGGGCGGGGATGATCCTGGCCGAGGTTGCCCCGGCGCTGGATGCGCGCGCCATGGCCTTGCGCGACAAGGTTCAGGAACTCAGCGTTTTGCGCGCCTTGCAGCAAAGTGCAGTCGACAAGCTTCAGGAGGGGCTTGAGGGCGTGCAAGAGGCCCGCAGCGCGCTAAGTGCTGCGGTGGCCGAGCGCACCAATCTGCCACGCCGCTTTACCGAGGATTCGGTGAAAACCGCGCTTTTGATCGCCTCGACCGAGACCCTTGACGGCTTTGCCAGTGGCCTGAGCGAGATCGCGGTCGACGAGGCGCCGGGCAGCCTGCCGGATATCAGCGCCCGCAAGGGCGCCTTGCCGCTCCCTGTCGAGGGCCGCATCCTGCGCCGGGCAGGCGAGGCCGATGCCGCAGGCATAAAACGGCCCGGTATTGTTGTCGCCACACGCCCGCGCGCCCTTGTGCGGACCCCCGCCGCGGCGACGGTGCGTTATCGCGGCCCCTTGCTCGACTACGGAAATGTGATCATTCTGGAGCCACAATCCGGGATTTTGCTGGTGTTTGCCGGGCTGGATGTTGTTTATGGTCAAACAGGCCAGGTGCTCCCCGGTAGTAGCCCGGTCGGGCTTATGGGGGGTGCGGGGGCAGAGGGCGATCTGCTTTTGGCCGCCGATCCTCAGGATACGGGTTCCGAACAGACGCAGACGCTCTATATTGAGGTCAGACAAGACAATTCCCCAGTGGACCCGCTCAAGTGGTTCAAGACCGACAAGGATGACTGAAACATGAAAAAGTTCCTGATGGCCGCATCGGCCGGTATTTTGACCGGCGTTGTGGTGACAACCCAGGTGGCGGCACCGCTTTTGGCGCAGGAAGCGACCAAGTCGATCGACGTTTACGAACAGCTTGATCTTTTCGGTGATATCTTCGAGCGCATTCGCGCCCAATATGTCGAGGATGTAGACACCAAGGATCTGGTTGAGGCGGCGATCAACGGCATGCTGACCTCGCTTGATCCGCATTCCAGCTATCTGTCACCTGACGCTTCAGATGACATGCAGGTACAGACCCGCGGCGAATTTGGCGGCCTCGGCATCGAGGTGACGCAGGAAGACGGCTTTGTCAAAGTTGTCTCGCCGATGGATGGCACCCCCGCCGATCAGGCCGGGATCGAACCGGGCGATTTCATCACCCATGTCGATGGCGAAAGCGTTCTCGGTCTGACCCTGAACGAGGCGGTCGATCTGATGCGTGGCCCGGTGGGCAGCGAGATCATCATCACCGTGGTGCGCGAAGGCACGGCCGAACCGTTCGATGTGTCGATCATTCGCGACACGATCAAGCTGACGGCGGTGCGTGCGCGCATCGAGCAAAGCGCCGTGGTGCTGCGTGTGACCACGTTCAACGAGCAGACCTATCCCAACCTTGAAAGCGGGCTGGCCGAGAAGATCGAAGAACTTGGCGGCGAAGAAAATGTCAGCGGGATCATTCTGGACCTGCGCAACAATCCCGGTGGGCTTTTGAACCAGGCGATCAAGGTGTCGGACGCGTTCCTTGATAAGGGCGAAATTGTAAGTACCCGTGGCCGCAACCCGCAGGATGGCGAGCGATTCAATTCGACGCCCGGTGATCTGGCCAATGGCAAACCGATTGTCGTTCTGATCAATGGCGGCTCTGCGAGCGCGTCCGAGATTGTCGCCGGGGCGCTTCAGGATCATCACCGTGCGATCGTTGTCGGCACCAAGAGCTTTGGCAAAGGGTCTGTTCAGACCGTCATGCCGCTGCGGGGCAATGGCGCGATGCGCCTGACCACCGCGCGCTATTACACGCCGTCGGGGCGCTCTATTCAGGCGCTTGGCGTGAGCCCGGACATCCTTGTTGAACACCCGCGCCGCGCGCCTGATACGCCAGAGGATGAGGCCGCCACAAAACGGCCCAACCGGTCCGAGGCCGACCTGCGGGGCCGCCTGTCAAACGACAGCCTCACCGAGGATGAGATCAAACAGATCGAAGAGGATCGCGCCCGCGCCGAAGAGGCCGCCAAGCTTCGCGAAGATGATTACCAACTGGCCTATGCCATTGATATCCTGCGCGGTTTGTCGGTAATCGGCGGCGGCAACTAAGCCGACCGTCCAGACATGAAAAGGCCCTGTTCCGCTTGGGACAGGGCCTTTTTTATGTGGACCAATGTCAACTATGAGCCCTAGACGACCACGGTTATGTTTCTTCAGAAGTAGATTTTTTCTCAGCGATTTTGACAAGAATTCCGATCACTACACCAACAACGAACATCACCATACCTTCATTGATGGCCTCACCAGAGTTCGCGCCAGCGAGATACCTTCCGGCAGCAGCAGCGTTGTCTTCGGCGCTAAACCTGAAAGCAACGAAAAACCCTAGTGCAACCCTCAGCAACCCATAGGCGATCAATATCCACGCAATGATTGAACCAAGCTTAAGCATGTCAGTCGCTCCATTTTGGGTATGTACCCTATGAGTTCATTTAACGTTGTCAACGGCAGTTTTGTCCCGCATTGCGGACCTTGAGCTGGACACATCAAAATCCTCACGACAACGAGAATTCTGCCGCATTTGCCCGCCGACAGTCCGCGATTGCGAGACCGGCGATGCCTTATCACGGGCGCGGACAGGCCATGCGCATCGCCCCCGGAGAGTGCAGCGCAATTTCCGGCGAGGGGGATCAGGATTTGCGAAAGATCAGGTTCTGGATGGGGTCCAGGCGCGCAGGACCTTGCTGTTGTCGTCGTCGTCGTATTCATAGAGTTCTTCAGTGGTCACGCCGGGAATAACGCCAAACTCATCCGAGGTTTTGCGCGGAAGCCACGAGCTGTGTACCTTTCCGGGGTAAAGCTCTGCGAGGATACGAGAGGTCGAAAGCGAGCATTGCGCCGAGGGCACCGGGCCATAGGCCTTGACCAGAGCGATGGCGCGTTCTGCCTGTTCGGCCGAAACATCAAGGCGCTGAATGCGCACGCGATAGGTTTTGCGCGCGTGAAAGCGGGTGTAGACATCCTCCACCTGCGGGGTGATGCCATAGAGCACATCATGGCGCTCTGGGATCGTCTCATGTTTGAACGATCCTGCGGGATCAAAGATAACCCGTTGCGATCCGTTGATCATCAGCGAGGTATGCGCGCCCGCGTCGCTATGGTTGTTGAGCATCGTATACAGCGTAAGGCGCGGCGGCCCGTCATGGTGATACGCCGCGCGCGCCACCGCCTCATCCGGGGCCCATACCGATTCGGCAGCGCAGCCAGCCAGTGCAAACACAGCCGCAATCGCCAGCATCCAACCCCGCATGAAAACCCCTTTTCGTTACCCGTTCATCACGTCGCACAGGGTCGGCTTAGCCGTTGACCAATGCGATAAAAAGCAGGGTGCAGATGATTGCGACAACGCAGTATGTGACCGCTTTGACAAAGCCGTTAAAGGTCTTTTCCTGAACCTGAATATCCATCTCACCATGCTTGTGATTGGCCATTTGGGTATCCTCTTTCATAACTGAATCTGTGTGTCTCGCGGTTGGATACTGCATTTGCAAGGGGCTGTCACCACCCAAGCTGCCGCAAGGGTCAAGCTTTTGCAAGGTCCTCGGCAAGGCGAAACCCAATGCGGTTGGGCGCGGCCAGTTCGGGATGTTTGGGCAGGGCGCGCAACATCACGCTAAGCTGGCCAACATGTTGTACAAGTTGGGTGCGCGCGCCGCTCGCATCCTGGCCATAGAAGGTCACGATATCGGGGTCGAAATATCCCATCCCCTCGATCCGCAACACGCCCGCGTCACCGCCGGTAAACCCCATGGCGACCTCGTGTTCCTCATCAAGGGTTTTCTCAAAGTTCTGGATATAGAGGATCATCCGCTCATAGGCCCATTGTGCCGGGCTTTTCTGATCGGTGTGCTGAGCGCCAAGGGCTTGCGCCGCGGTTTTCAGGCAGGGTTGATCGGGGTCGGAGTGGACTTCGTGACAGCGCGGCATCGCGCTTGCCTCTGCGGCTTCGGCCGAGGTGTCGATCTTGTTGTCCATGTCGCCTAACTCCCCTTTAACTGTCACGCACCTGCCAGAGCCAGGCCCCGTCGTCGCGGCGCCAGCGTCTGACCTCGCCAGCCTGATGCATATGATTAAGATGCGCAACTGCCTCGACAAGGGCCAAGCCATAGGTGCCGTGATCAATCTTGCGTTTGAAGAGCTGCGGGAAACACTCGGCGGCGGTGCGCGGGCTGCTCAGATGGGCGCGCAGGCGATCAAGCGCGCCGTGGTGGTTTTCGCTCAGCTGGCGCATCCGCATCGGCAGCCCGGTAAAGGGCAGCTTATGCCCGCCCAGCACCAGATGATCCTCGGTCGCAAAACTTGCGAGGCGCGCACAGGCCGCAAGCCAATCGGCCAGAGGGTTGGCCTCGGGCTCGGTCGGGTAAACGCCGATATTGGGGCTGATCGAGGGCAGGATCTGATCGCCGGCAATGACCAGATGATCGTCGCGGCTCCACAGGGTCGCGTGGTCGGGCGCATGCCCGCCGCCAAGGCGCACATCCCAGTCACGCCCGCCCGCGCGGATCACATCACCCTCTTGCACGCGGGTATAGCCCACCGGCAGCGGGTAACAGATATCGGCAAAGTTATAGGGTCGCTTGGCGCGCCGCGCCTCGAACACATCAGGGTCCATGCCTGCGCTGCGCCAGAAGTCGAGCGCTTGGGGCGTCGGTTCATCCTCGACATCAAGGATCAGCATGCGCGACAGCAACCATGTGGTACGCGTCGCCCAAAGCTCGGCCCCGAAGCGATCCATCAACCAGCCCGCCATTCCGATATGATCGGGGTGGTGATGGGTCAGGATCACGCGGCTGACTGGTTTGCCCTCAAGCGGCCCGGCCAGCAGGGTTTTCCAGAGGGTGACACTGCGTTTGGAATGGATGCCGGTATCAATGATGGTCCAGCTGTCGCCCTCATCAAGTGCATAGACATTGACGTGGTCAAGCACCATCGGCAGCGGCAGGCGCAGCCAAAGCACACCGGGCGCGATCGCGATCGCCTCGCCCGGTTCGGGCGGCTCGGCCCAAGGGAAGCGGATGATCCCGGCGCCACCGTCCATCAAGCGCCAAGGTCCTCGGTGCTGAGCGCGTACAGATCATCGGCGCCCGATGTGGCATGGGCCAAAAGTCCCGCATGTTCGGGCAAAAGCCGGGTGATATAGAACCGCGCCATCCGGGCACGCGGGCCATTGCCGCCCTCAGTCAGAGCCGCCTTGAGGTGGAAATGTCCGCCCAAAACCCGCGCAAAGGCGCGCAGGAAGGGGGCGGCGCCGGCAAAACGCTGGTTGAGGTCGCTCTGATCCAGCATCCATTCTGTCGCTTCGCGCAGCGTTTCAGAGGCCTGCCAGACAGCTTCGGCCAGATCGGGCATCTTGCCCCGTGCAGTTTCGGCCAGCGACGCGATTTCATCCAGGATGGCAAAGGCCGCTTCGCCGCCATCCATCAGTTTGCGGACCACAAGGTCCATCGCCTGAATGCCGTTGGTGCCCTCATA
>CBDTZA010000076.1:0-7266 GCA_965364785.1 uncultured Roseovarius sp.
TCTGCCGAACTGATCGGCGGCACGCGCGACCACGTCGGGATCGGCCACAGCGGCGGAATTGAAGCTGACCTTGTCGGCCCCGGCAAGCAACAGCGCGCGCACATCCGGCGCGCTGCGCACGCCACCGCCGACGGTCAGCGGAATATAGCAATGCTCGGCGGTGCGGCGCACCACATCAAACATCGTGCCCCGGTTTTCATGGGTCGCATGAATGTCGAGAAAGCAAAGCTCATCCGCGCCCGCCGCGTCATAGGCACGTGCCGCATCAACCGGGTCGCCGGCATCAACCAGATCGACAAAGTTCACGCCTTTGACCACGCGGCCATCGGCCACGTCGAGACAGGGTATGATGCGGGTTTTGAGCATATTGTCGCTGTTACAGTGTTTTCACGCGGATGTTTATGGGCAAATGTGGTTACATGCCAGAGGGTAAGACTGATAAGTTTTGGAATCGAAGGAGATTACTATGAAGCGTTTTCTTGCGGCTGTTGCGTTCTGTTTGGCGGGCCTGCCGGCGCTGGCCAGCAATGACGATATCGTCAAGGTCCGCTCGTCGGGTGATGTGGCCACGACCATGGACCGCCTTGAGGCCGCTGTGAACGGGGCCGGGGCGACGATCTTTGCCCGTGTTGACCATGCGGCCGGCGCCGCCAAAGTCGATATGGAGCTTGCCCCGGCGCAGGTGCTGATCTTTGGCAACCCCAAGCTTGGCACGCCCGCGATGCAGGATAACGCGTTGGCGGGGCTGTTTTTGCCGCTCAAGGTTCTGGTCTATCAGGACGGTGCCGGCCAGACATGGCTGGCCTATGAAGACCCCAAGGAGATGCTTGGCGATCTGGGCGGCATTTCCGAGGATGCGGAGTATGTCAAGACGATGACCGGCGCGCTGGGTAAGCTGACGGGCAAAGCAGCAGGCGAATAAACCGCACATAAGCGGCTCCCGGCATCGCCGGGGGCGTTGCGCTAGCGCAGAGCGGCGAGGGCCTGTTGCAGGTCAAGCGCGCCGTCATAAAGCGCGCGCCCCGAAATGGCGCCATTGAGCGGCGCGCCACAGGTCTTGAGCGCGATCAGATCGTCAAGCGAGCTGACGCCGCCGCTGGCGATGACCGGAATCGAGACCGCATGGGCAAGCTCTGCCGTGGCCTCGATATTGGGGCCTTTCATGGCGCCGTCGCGGTTGATGTCGGTATAGATGATCGCGGCCACACCGGCATCTTCGAATGATTTTGCCAGATCGGTCACCATCACGTTGGTCTCGGTGGCCCAGCCTTTGGTGGCGACGCGACCGTTGCGTGCGTCAATGCCGACGGCCACCTGACCGGGAAAGGCGCGCGCGGCCTCGCGCACCAATGCGGGGTTTTCCACCGCCACCGTACCAAGAATGACACGGGCCAGACCGCGTGAAAGCCAGCGTTCAATTGTGGCCATGTCGCGGATGCCGCCACCAAGCTGGGCGGGCACGCGACAGCGCTCAAGGATCGCCTCGACCGGGGCGGCATTGACCGGCTCGCCTGCAAAGGCGCCGTTGAGATCGACCAGATGCAGCCACTCGCACCCCGCATTCACAAACTCCATCGCCTGTGCGGCGGGGTCATCGTTGAATACGGTGGCGCGGTCCATTTCACCCTTCACAAGGCGCACGGCCTTGCCGTCTTTGAGGTCGATGGCGGGATAAAGAATCATGGTTTTGGCTTTCTGTCGTAACGTCACGGCCTTTTGCACAGGCCAGACCCGAAATGCAATGTGGACAGGGGCAGGGGGTAAGGCAATTGTAAGCTTACTGGGGCAAAGCCCCTCAGAGTAATCCCGGAGGATTTGAAATATGAAAAAACTCGTACTCACCGTTACCGCGATCCTGTTCAGCGCGGGCATGGCCGCCGCCGCCGACCCGCTTGAGGGCATGTGGCGCACCGCGGCGGATGATAATGGCGATTCCGGCCTGATCCAGGTCGCCCCCTGCGGCAGTAACCTCTGTGGCAAGCTTGTGAAGTCCTACGATTCGTCAGGCAAGGAAAAGGCCAGCACCAATATCGGGCGCAATATCATTTCCGAAACCCGGAACACGGGCGGCGGCACCTACAAGGGCAAGGTCTATTCGCCCGACCGCGACAAGACCTATAACTCCAAGCTGATGCTCAAGGGCGATAGGCTCGCTGTGAGTGGCTGTGTGCTTTTCGTATGCCGCGACGGCGGAAGCTGGCAAAAGGTCAAATAAGATCTCGGGCGGATGGGACCCTCATCCGCCCTTTTACCTGACGGCGCGTGTCGGCCCGAACACCGACCAGCCGGTCAGCGTGGCAAGGCGTTCCATCGCCTCGGTGCCCAGCTTGGAATTGCCATAGTGATCTAGGCCCGGTGACCAGACCGCGACCGAACCCACCCCCGGCACGATGCTCAGAATACCACCACCAACGCCGCTTTTACCCGGAAGGCCGACACGGTAGGCATAATCGCCCGATCCATCATAATGGCCACAGGTCATCATCAGCGCGTTGATCCGCCGAATGCGCTGCGCCGACACAAGACGCGGTGCATTCTCGCCCCCCACCAGAAACAGCCCCGCATTGGCCAGTTGCGCACAGGTCATTTCAACCGCGCATTGGTGAAAATATGTGCCAAGCGTCAGATCGGGCGTATTGGCCAGATTGCCATGCGACAACAGGTAATGCGCCAGTGAAAAATTACGGTGGCCGGTGGCAATTTCGGATTGCGCCACGCGCTCGTTCATGTGGATATCATCATCGCCCGCCGCCGCCCGGATAAAGCGCAGCAATGCGCCAAGCGTTTCGCTTGGGCTGGAGCCCTCCAGCACCGCATCGGTGGTGATAATTGCGCCCGCGTTGATGAACGGATTCCGGGGGCGGCCCTTCTCAAGTTCTAAAAGCAACATGGAATCAAAGGCCTGCCCGGATGGTTCGCGCCCGACGCGGGCCCAGAGGCGATCACCAAGCTTGCCAAGCGCGAGCGCCAGCATGAACACCTTTGACACCGACTGAATCGAAAACGGCGTCGCTGCATCGCCCGCCACAAGCGTCGGCTTGCCGGGGCGGGCAAGCGCGATGGCAAATTGATCCGGGTCGATACAGGCCAGTTCAGGGATATAATCGGCGACTTTGCCGGGGCTATCGCTGGCGCGGGCGAGGTCTGTGATCTCGCTCAGGATCGCTTGCAGACGGGCCGTGGAGAGGGTCATTCACGGCGTCCAGCGCAGGAAATTCGCAATCATCCGAAGGCCGGTATCCTGGCTTTTCTCGGGATGAAACTGAGTGCCGATCATATTGTCGCGCCCGACCACCGCGGTGATCGCGCCGCCATAATCAACATGCGCCAAAAGATGCGCCGGATTGGTCACACGAAAATGATAGGAATGCACGAAATAGGCGTGATTGCCGGTCTCGATGCCGTCAAAAACCGGGTGCGCATGGTCGATCACCAGATCGTTCCAACCCATATGCGGCACTTTCAGGCTCTCGTCGGCGGGCGCGATATGCTCGACCGTGCCCCCGATCCAGTCAAAGCCGGGGGTCTCTTGATATTCAAGCCCGCGCGTCGCCATCATCTGCATCCCGATGCAGATACCCATAAAGGGGCGGCCCTTGGTGATCACCGCCTCTTCGATCGCCTCGAACACGCCGCGATGGTCAAACAGCTCTTTGCGACAGGCCGGAAAGGCCCCGTCACCGGGCAACACCACGCGCGACGCGCTTCGGATCACCTCGGGGTCCGAGGTGACAAGAACCGTGCCCGCGCCCGTCTCGGACGCCATGCGCTGAAACGCCTTTTCGGCGGAATGCAGGTTGCCGGATTCGTAATCAACGATGACCGTTGGCATGGCTCAGAGGGTGCCTTTGGTCGAGGGAACCGCGTTTGCGGTGCGCGGGTCGGTTTCCACCGCCTCGCGCAGGGCACGTGCCACCGCTTTGAACGCGGCCTCGGCCATGTGGTGGCTGTTGATCCCGTGCAGGGCATCAACATGCAGGGTGATGCCGCCATGGGTGCTGAGCGCCTGAAAGAACTCGCGCACCAGCTCGGTGTCGAATGTGCCGATCTTGGCGGTCGGCAGGTCCATGTTCCACACAAGATAGGGTCGCCCCGACAGATCAAGTGCGGCGCGCACAAGGGCGTCATCCATCGGCAACAGACACGCGCCATACCGCCGGATGCCCTTTTTGTCGCCAATCGCATGGCTCAGCGCTTGCCCCAGGGCAATGCCCACATCCTCGACCGTGTGGTGATCGTCGATATGCAGATCGCCCTCGCAGCAGATTTTCATATCAATCAGCGAGTGGCGCGCCAGTTGATCCAGCATGTGATCGAAAAAGCCAACGCCGGTCTGGTTGTCATAAGATCCGGTGCCATCAAGAGCGATGTTGACACTGATATTGGTTTCGGCGGTCTTCCGGGTGATCTGGGCGCTGCGCATGGGGCCTCCGCTGGTTGCTGAGGCGGTGTATAATCCGACACGCGCGGCGCGCCAAGGCCCAAGCGGCGGCTGACCCATCAAATGGGTGATCTCTGTCCAACTTTTCGGGAAAAATTGGAGCGGGCGAAGAGATTCGAACTCTCGACATCAACCTTGGCAAGGTTGCGCTCTACCCCTGAGCTACGCCCGCATCCTTGGGTGAGGCGTGAGATATAAATTATGGCGCTTGTCCGCAAGAGGAAAATCACGCGCCGGGCCAATTTTTTTTTCGCAATACCCGGATGCCCGCCTCTGCGACCTAAGTAGGAACGCGTCTGGCACCAGCATCCGCGCACCCGCTCGCCTGCTATGCTAGGCTTATCTCGCGAGAGTGGCGCACCCTGGTGGCGGCGTCGGCAACGGAGGAGGAAACACATGCCAGTCTATCTTATTGCACAGGTCAAGGTCACGGATGATGCCTGGGTGCCCGAATATGCGGCCAAGACCCATGACATCGTGGCGCGTCACGGCGGCAAATACCTGTCGCGTAGCGCCAATATCACCACCCTTGAGGGCGATCCGCCCGACACGACCCTGATTGCACTGGTGGAATTTCCCAGCCTTGATGCGGCAAAGGCCTTTGCCAGTGATCCCGACTATGCCCCGCTTGGCAAGGCCCGTCAGGCCGGAAGCGAGGGGCATTTCTGGGTGATTGACGACACAGACGCAGCCGGCGGCATCCCCTATCTGCCCAAGGGCTAGGGGGCAGGGCGGGTTTGGCCTGAAGCGGGTATTTGAGGTTTAGCACCATTGCGCGGAATAAAGGCGCGGTACGCGCCGCCGCGCAGCGCCCGACCGCCCCCTCGGGCGGGCGCTTTTGCGACGTTTCAAGCCTATGATAACGAAGATGCTTTTGGCTGGCATAAAGTGCGCTCCACAAGCGTTGCAGCGCCCACCCGGCGGTCAGGCACTGCGCCACACCTTACCCGATCGCTGAATGACCGCCGCAGGCCAATATCGGCAGGCTTCCCGACATGTCGAAATTCAAAATTCCCCCGGCGTCCTGGGGAGAGTTGAGACGCCGGGAGAGCGACGCGGACCCTGTTACAGGGTGCCGCGTGAGAGTTCACCTGCAATGTGCTCGGCCTGCCGGATGGCAAGCGCCACGATGGTCAGGGTCGGATTTTCCGCCGCCCCTGTGGTGAATTGCGAGCCGTCCGAGATAAACAGGTTCTCGATATCGTGCGTCCGGCCATTGCGGTTGACCACGCCGTCACGCGGGTGCTCTGACATCCGGTTGGTGCCAAGGTTATGCGTCGACGGGTAGGGCGGCGTCGGAAAGCTGCGCGTGGCGCCGACGGCATCATAGATTGCCATGCCCTGTTTATAGGCGTGATCGCGCATCGCCCGGTCATTGGGGTGATCCGAATAATGCACATTCGCCACCGGCATGCCGAACTGATCCTTGACGTCATGGTTCAGGGTCACGCGGTTGGTTTCCTGCGGCATGTCTTCGCCAACAATCCACATCCCGGCCATGTTTTCGTAAGAATCAAGCGCGGTGGTGAATTCACGCCCCCAGCCGCCCGGATCAAGGAAGGCCGCCATGAACGGCAGGCCAAGCGACAGGGTTTCAAGCTCGTACCCGCCAACAAAACCGCGCGAGGGGTCAAGGCGGGCCTCGTCCTGCATGATGCCGGCCATGGTGGTGCCGCGCCACATCTTCACCGGCTTGTCAAAGACGCCGTATACCGAGCCGGTCAAGTGCCGCATATAGTTGCGCCCGACCTGGCCCGAGCTATTGGCAAGCCCGTCGGGATACATCTCGGTCGCGGAATTGAGCAACAGGCGCGGGCTTTCAAACGAATTGCCGGCCACGCAGACGGCGCGCGCCATCTGTTTGTGCTCGGCCCCGTTTTCATCGACGTAAATAACGGCGTTGACGCGGCCATCGGGCCCGTGTTCGATCCGCTGCACATGCGCCTTGGCACGCACCTCAAGATTGCCGGTCGCCTCGCCGCGCGGGATGTCGGTATAGGCAGAGGACCATTTGGCGCCCCATTTACAGCCCTGAAAGCAAAACCCGGTCTGCTGACAGGCCGAACGACCGTCATTTTCCTGACTGTTGATCGCCATGCGGCCGGTATGGACCTCTTTATAACCAAGCTTTTTCGCGCCGGCCTCGAACACCTTGTAGTTATTGCAGCCCGGCAGGCCGGGAATGCCATTGGTGCGCGTCACGCCAAGCTTTTTCTCGGCCAGATCATACCAGGGCACCATTTCAGCACCGTCAATCGGCCAGTCGAGCAGGTTCGCGCCCTGCACCGGGCCATAGTTGGTTTTGGCCTTCCATTCATGGTCCTGAAACCGCAGGGATGCCCCTGCCCAGTGGGTGGTGGTGCCGCCCACGGCCTTGACGATCCAGGCCGGCAGGCCCGAGAAATCCTTTGCCACGCGCCAGTCACCGGATGTGGTGCGCGCATCAAGCCAGGCCAGCTGTCCAAAGCTTTCCCACTCGTCGTTGACATAATCCTCGGGCAGGTAACGCCCGCCCGCTTCGAGCGCCACAACGCTCACGCCGCGTTGGGCCAGTTCGTTCGACAAAACGCCGCCGCCGGCGCCGGTGCCGATGACAACGATCACAGAGTCGTCGTTAAGATCAAAGGGTGCAGCCATAGTAAATCCTCCTCAGGTGGCTATGGCTCAGAGCCAGTTGATGTCGTCAAAACCACGGTTGATGTAACCGCCCTTGGAAAAGGACTCGCCCTCATAGCCAAACAACGGCCAGACCGCCTTTTGGTTATAAAGCCCGGTCACCAGACCGCCGCGCACCTGTTGGAAAAAGGCGCTGTCCTCGATGCTGC
>CBDTZA010000077.1:0-7243 GCA_965364785.1 uncultured Roseovarius sp.
AACAGATCGGCATTGCTCAGCGCGTCCAGCACACCGAGCAGGGCCACCAGCCCAAAGACGGTGAGGACAAACCGTTGAAGAAACATCACGGCAAGATAGCGATTAAGGTGGCTCATTCGGTGGTCTATGCCGTTGTTTCAGGGGGCGCCGGTTGGGTGGCGGTGTTGGGTTTCACCCGCCATAAGGCGGGAAAGGCGGATCGTCCATTGGCCGTGCGCCTGAATGTGTAAATCGCGAGCCCGGCAACCAGCGCCACAACCGGCCAGGTGCCCGCCCAGGGCGGGACCACCCCACGTTCGGCCAGCGACAGGCCATATTCCAGCAGCTTCTGCACCACCAGCAGCAGCAATATCCCGACCGCCAGCCCCCCCGACCGCGCAACCCGACCCAGTTGAAGCCCGAGCACAACACTGATGAGCGGCAGCGCAATCAGCAGCGCCGCGCGGCTTAGCCGGTCATGCATGTCGGCCTGGGCGGCGGCGGGATTGATGCTTTTGTCGCTCGTCAGATAGGATTTTGTCAGCAGCTCTTTCAGCGTCAACTCGCGCTGATCATCGCCGCGGTCGCGGTAGCCCTCGATCGGTCGCGGCATCTTCCACGTCACCTTGGCCGTGTTCAGCCGGTTGCCTTGCTCGCTGGTGATCTTTGCAGGCAGAGCGCCGATCATCGCATCTTGCAGGTTTATCGTCCATGTGCTGTCAGCATCTTCGCGCAGCACCCCGGTATGGCCGGTGATGAACTTGTGATTTCCCGCCGCGTTAGTTTCGAGAATAAAGGTTTCGCCCAGCTTCCGACCGGCAAAATTCACCTTCGAGGTCCACACGACCTTGTCGTCGAACTGAACGAATTTGCGTTCCTGAAAGGCGGTAACGATTGAGCTTTGCTTGAGCTCATGCACGATATGGCGGTAATTATAGCGCGATACCGGCTGCAAAAAACCCGAAATCACGATCGAGACCAGTGCCAGCACCACCGCCAGCCCCAGATAGGGCCGCACGATCCGGCGCAATGATACGCCGGTCGACATCAGCGCCACGATCTCGCCCGAGCGGCTGAGCCGTTCAATGCTGATGATGGTTGCGATCAACAGCGCGCCGGGCAGCGCC
Source organism: uncultured Roseovarius sp. (assembly GCA_965364785.1). GTDB lineage: Bacteria > Pseudomonadota > Alphaproteobacteria > Rhodobacterales > Rhodobacteraceae > Roseovarius. Next base: position 1,107 of record CBDTZA010000077.1, read on the forward strand.
ATGCCAAGATAGTGGGGCAGCAAATTGCCGATCATCCGCGCCGCCGACTGCAACGCATCATCCGACCCCGCAATCAGATCGGTGATCCGGATCAGCCGCTCCAGCATCAAAATCGCCAGTGCCACGGCAATCAACGCGGCCAACAGGCCAAGGTTGTTGCGCAACAGATAACGGTCAAGCTTGAAAAACATGTCTGGCGTTATCTCCCAGCCGTCGGGGCTTGTTACATTTATTGCAACCACTTGTGATGGCCGCAATCCTTGTAGTCTGTTACTGGAAAACCTTTATCACCGCCAGCGGCTGACTGTAACCAGGTCGTGAACCAAAGGAGAGTGCAAATGTTCATCAGAGGCACCCTGTGCATCCTCGGCCTGTCCGGCGCGCTTGCGCTGTCTGCCACTGGCCAGCCTGTGCGCGCCGCCGCGCTCGATATCCGCCCGCATGAGGCGGCAGCGGTTTGTGGCGCGCGGTCCCCGCAGATCAAGGTGATTGTCGAGAACGTCACCGCGCAAGGCATTCTTACGGTCGAGCTTTATCGCCCGAGCAAACGCGATTTCCTGAAAAAGGCCTCGCGGGTGCATCGTATCCGGGTGCCGGCCCGCAGTGGCCCGCAGACCGTGTGTTTTGACATCGACAAGGCCGGGACCTATGCGCTCGCCGCCTATCAGGATCTGGATGCCGACAGGGATCTCGATCGGAAATGGAACATGATGCCCGCCGAACCCTTTGCGCTGTCCAGCAAGAAGAAGCTGGCATTCGGGATGCCGGTGTTCGATGATGCGGCCTTTCAGGTGCCCAGCGATGGCACCGCCATACGGATGACATTGCAAAGATGAATCAAACACCCGCCAGCCTGTCCCCGGTCTCTGACATCCTGGTCAGCGAGGCCACCTCGCGCAGTGATCGGGCGGCCTTTATTGATCTGCCCTACCGCGCCTACCGCGATGTGCCCCACTGGCGCGCGCCGCTGCGGTTCGAGCGTAAGGCACAGCTTGACCCTAAGCATAATCCGGGGCTGGCCAAAATTGATCACGCTCTGATGCTGGCGCGCCGGGATGGCCAGGTGGTCGGGCGCATCGCCGCCATCGTCAACGCGGGCCATCTGGAGCTTTACAACGACGCCACCGGGCATTTCGGCTTTCTCGACACGCTGACCCCTGACGCCGAGGTCGTGGCTGCCCTTATGACCGCCGCCGAGGATTGGCTGCGCGCGCGCGCCATGACGCGCATCGCCGGGCCGTTCAGCTTTTCCACCAACGAAGAATCCGGCCTGCTGGTCGATGGCTTTGACACGGCCCCGATGATGATGATGCCGCACGGCAGGCCCGATTATGCCCCCACGCTTGAGGGGTTGGGTTTTGCCAAGGCGATGGATCTTTACGCCTTTTTGTACCAGTTTGAAGAAGACTATCACATCCCGCCAACCGTAAAGCGCTGGAAAGATGCCTTTGACCGCGACCCCGCGCTCAGCATCCGACCGCTCAACATGAAAAACTTCAAGGCCGACATCCGCCTTGTCATGGACATCTTCAACGATGCCTGGTCGCAGAACTGGGGGTTTGTCCCGTTCAGCGCCGATCAGATCACCGTGATGGCGCAGGAACTCAAACCGCTGATCCGCTCGGATTCCCTGTGGATTGCCATGATTGATGGCGAACCGGCTGGCTTTACCTTTCTCTTCCCCGATCTCAATGAAATCGTCGATGGGCTAGACGGGAAAATCCTGCCATTTGGCTGGGCGCAACTGCTCTATCGGCTGAAACTGCGCGGCCCCACGCGGGCGCGCTTGCCGCTGGCCGGGCTGCGGCGCAAGTTCCACAAAACCCGCCGCGGCATGGTGGCCATGGCCGGCTGTTTCGAGGCCGCCTTTGCCGCGCAACACGCACAAGGCGTGCGCGAGGTCGAGGCGTCGTGGATCCTTGAGACCAACCGCGATCTGCTGAACCTTGTCGATCTCTACGAAATGAAGCGCTATAAAACCTACCGGGTTTACGAGAAGGCGCTATGACCGCCAGCCCATCCCAACCCGTACAAGCGCTTGTTCTGGCAGGCGCGCGCGCGGCGGGTGATCCGCTGTGTCAGGCCGAAGGCGTGGCCAGCAAGGCGGTGATCGACATCGCCGGTCAGCCGATGCTGTCGCGGGTGTTGCGCGCCCTTGGCGCCAGCCGCGCCAATGCCCCGGCGTGGGTTCTGGGGCTTGAGGGCGATGCACTTGACGCCGCCGCCGATGGCATCGCCTGCCAGCCGCTTGCCTCTGAGGGGCGCGGCCCGGCCTCAAGCCTCATACGCGCCCTGGAGGGGCCGGTTTCGACGCCGCTTCTGGTGACAACCTGCGATCATGCGCTGTTGACGCCCGCAATGGTCGACAGCTTTCTGGCGAAATCCATCGCCAGCGATGCCGACCTGACCGTGGGCTTTGCCGAACGTAGCGTGATCGAGGCCGACTATCCCGAAACCCGGCGCACTTACCTGCGCCTTGGTGGCGCCGAGCTTTCGGGCTGCAACCTGTTTTATCTGGCCAGCCCGGCGGCACTCAAGGTGATCCGCTTCTGGCAAAGTGCCGAACAGGACCGCAAAAAGCCCTGGCGCATCGCCTGGCGGTTTGGCCCGCTGACCGCCCTGCGCATCCTGTTGTCGCGCGCAGGCCCCGAGGCGGCTTTTGCCCTGCTGTCGCGCCAGCTTGGCGCGAAGGTCAGTCCGGTGACGCTGGATTTTGCCGAAGCCGCGATCGACGTCGACAAGCCCGATGATCTGGTGCTTGTCCGCCAGATTCTTGCTGCACGCGAAACATGAGGTTTTACGCGGGCCACCCCTTTTGTAATGCGCGGCCCACCCGCGCTGCCGCACCCGGCGCCTCAGGCGCATGGCCCAGATTGGGCAGCGCAGGCCAGCCGGGATCGGCAAAGCTTATGCCCTCAAACGAAACCTCTTTGGCGTAACGCGGCAGAACGTGAAAATGCACATGCGGATCGACCATCATCAGCATCAGGTAGTTGATCTTCTGATTGCCAAAGCGCGCTACGGCCCCCTCAATATCGCGGGTGATCTGCGCCAGTTCGCCGTGCGCGCCGCCGGGCAGATCGCCAAAGGCCTGCGCCGGGCCATGCGCCAACAGGATCATCGCGCCCAGCGTCGCTTGCTGTGGCCGCACCTGCACACTCCACCAGCGATAGTCCCTGATCAGCGTGTCCTCGCCGCCAAAACGGGAAAAAGTGGCGTTTCGTTCTGGCATTTTGGTGCTTTCCATGGTTATTCCCCTTGTCCGTGACTGGTTTAGGGCGCCACCAGGGCCTGCCCACCACACGATGATAAATGGATTGACCGGATGACAAAAGACACAAGCCTGCGCCTGATGGGCGAAATGCCCGCACGGCTTTGGGGGCTTGAGCTGCGCGAATGGCAGCGGCGCGCTTGGAAAAAGGCCGGGGCGGCCTCGGTTGATGACCCTGCGGCGCGCCTTTTGGTTGGCGTGGAATGGGTTTTGTCGCCCGCCCTGCAACGTGCCCTTCTGGCCACGCCGGGCGCCGCCCTTGTGGTGCCCGACAGCAAAGGCGGCGCGCCGCGTCTGGCCGCGCTGCACCTGCCCGAGGGCGTGGCAACTGCGGATTTTGAGGCGCTGATCGGGCAGGAAAACCCCGATCTGGCGGCCCTGCAAGCGGCAGGCTTTACCACCGGCGATGCCGATGATTTCGCCGGCGCCTATGACGAGGTGCTGCGCAAACGCGAGGCCCCCTATGCGCTTTCGATGCGCACGCAAACCCCTCGCAGTGTGGAAAAGCGGCTCTTCAAGGGCTCGTACAAGGGCGTCACCGATCTGGTGACCAAATACGCCTGGCCCTGGCCCGCCTTTCACGCCACCCGCGCCGCCGCAAACCTGCATATTTCGCCCAACACGGTGACAACGGTCAGCCTTGTGATGGTCTTCGCCGCGCTCGCGCTGTTCTGGGAGGGGCACTGGGCGCTTGGCATTATCGCCGCTTGGGTGATGACATTCCTCGATACCGTCGATGGCAAGCTGGCGCGCACCACGATGAGTTATTCGAAATGGGGCGATCTATATGATCACCTGATTGACCTTATCCATCCGCCGTTCTGGTACTGGGCGATGTGGGTGGGGCTGCAAACCGAAACGGGTGGCCCGGGATCGTTCCTGCTTGATGCCTCACTGGCGGTTCTGGTGATCGGTTATGTGCTTAACCGGGTGCAGGAGGGGGTCTTTATCGGTCTCTTCGGCTTTCACATCCATGTCTGGGAGCGGATCGATTCCTTTGCGCGCGAAATCACCGCGCGGCGCAATCCCAACATGCTGATCTTCATGCTTTTGGTCATCGTCGGCGCACCGGGATGGGGTTTTGTCGCCATGGGCGTCTGGACGCTGTTCTGGCTGATCTTCCATCAGGTCCGGCTCTGGCAGGCTTGGCGGCTTGCGTCCAAGCCGACCTCGTGGATGGCAGGCTGATCCGGCATGGCAGGCACTGCGATCTTTGATCTGGATCGGACCATCACCCGTGCCCCCACCTGGACGTGGTTTTTGATCCATGTGAACGGGAAAAGGCCGCTGTTTATTGGCCAAATCGCCCTGATCGTGCTGCGGATGATCGCCTATAAACTGCGCCTTGTGCCGCGCACCTCGATCAAGGCCGCCGGGGTGCGCACCCTTGCCGGGCATAGCCGCGCCGAGTTGCAGGCCAAGGCGGATGCCTTTGTCGCCGACATTCTCGCCACCGGCCTGCGCCCCGGTGCCGTGGCCGCGATCAAGGCCCACAAGGCGCGCGGTGACCGGCTGGTGCTGGTCAGCGCCGCCGTTGATGTCGTGGCCGAGCCTCTGGCCCGCGCGCTTGGTTTTGACGATGTGATCTGCACCCGCCTGACATGGCCTGTGGGGGCCTCCGGCCCAGTGCTTGACGGGGCCAATTGCTATGGCGCGGAAAAACTGCGGCGGCTCGCCGAATTGCAGGCAGAGCAGCCGTTTAGCGCCCCCACCTATGCCTATAGCGATCACGTCTCGGACCTTGAACTTTTGACCGGGGCGGATCAGGGTGTCGCGGTAAACCCCTCGTCACGCCTGCGCCGCGCCGCGCCGACCCACGGCCTTGAAATCGTCGATTTCGACGCGCCCAATTCTTTTTCTGACAGACTGGAGCCCCCCCAATGAAAGCCATTATCCTTAGCGCAGGTCGCGGCTCGCGCCTGTTGCCACTGACCGAAACCCGGCCCAAGTGCCTGCTGGCGATTGGCAACACCACAATCCTTGGCCGTCAGCTTGATACGCTTGAGGCCGGCGGGGTGACCGACGTTGTGGTGGTCACCGGCTTTATGGCAGCGCTGGTCGAAGAAGAGGTCGCAAAACGTACCGGCCCGATGAAGGTCACGACCTACTACAACCCATTTTATCAAATCGCCGATAACCTTGCCAGCTGCTGGATGGTGCGCGAGTACATGGACAGTGACTTTCTGCTGATGAATGGCGATACCCTGTTCGAGGCCGCTTTGCTGGCCGATGTCCTTTCCAGCCCGCATGTTCTGCCGGTTCAGGTGACGATTGACCGCAAGGATGCCTACGATTCCGACGACATGAAAGTGCAGCTTGACGGCACCCGCCTGCGCGCGATTGGCAAGGCGCTGCCCGCCGACAAGGCCGACGCCGAATCCATTGGCATGCTGCGCTTTACCGGCGAGGGGCCAGGCATCTACCGCGCCAAACTGGAACAAATGATGCGCACCCCGGAAGGCGTGTCAAACTGGTTCCTCAAGGCGATTGACGCGATTGCCGATACCACCGGTCAGGTTGGCACCTTCTCGATCGAAGGCCGCCGCTGGAACGAGGTTGACACGGTCGAGGATTATGACGGCATCGACGCGCATTTCCGCCAAACATAATCGCGCAGATACGCAATGCACGGTTCTGAAACTCTCGGTGAGGGGCGCGAGGTTGTGGTTTCCAAGGCCGATGTGATGCTGATATACCTCTCCAAAAGCAGGGGATATGAGATGGCATCTACACTGGTTCGGGCGCGCAGCGCCGCACATCTTCTTGGCGTGGCGATTGTCGCCTTGGTCTTTTCTGCCCCAGTGATGCAGGCGCAAGAGCAGGCGACGACGCTCGACCCGGCAACCGATCCGGCAACAGAACAGGC
>CBDTZA010000078.1:0-7165 GCA_965364785.1 uncultured Roseovarius sp.
CGGACAAGCCGTTCATGGGCTCGGTCACCGAACCCAGCCGCGCGCAGGACAGCGTTGACATGTGCGGGATCCTGTTCGGCAAGGACTTTGTCCAGGACAACACGGTGATGACCAGCCTGATCAACGTCAACTCGCCAATGACCTTTGACGATGTGATGATGGGCTCGCTTGAGGTTTATGCGCGCAACAATCAGGCCTGTATCCTGTCACCCTTTATCGTCGGCGGGGCGATGGCACCGGTTTCGGTGATGGGCACGCTGACGCAGGTGATGGCCGAGGTTCTGGCCGGCATCGCCTATAGCCAGCTTATCCGCCCCGGCGCGCCGATGATCTTTGGCGCCTTTGTGACCTCGATCGACATGAACTCGGGCGCGCCGACCTTTGGCACGCCTGAGGCCGCGCATATCACCTATGGCGCCGGTCAGCTGGCGCGGCGCATGGGCTTGCCGTTCCGCTCGTCGGGATCGTTCAACGGCTCGAAACTGCCGGATGCGCAGGCTGCCTATGAAACCGCCAACAGCCTGAATGTGGGCCTTTTGGCCGGTGTGAATTTCATGCTGCATGCCTGTGGCTGGCTTGAAGGCGGGCTTGTGTCCAGCTTTGAGAAATTCGTGATGGACGCCGATCAGCTTGGCACGCTGCATCACCTCGCGCGTGGCATCGAGATTGATGAAAACGCCCAGGCGATGGACGCGATTCGCGAAGTTGGCCCCGGCGGGCATTACCTTGGCTGCGCCCATACCCAGGCCAATTTCAAGAGCGCCTTCTGGCGCAGCGATCTGTTTGACTACAAACCGTATGAGACATGGTCCGAAGAGGGCGCGCGCGATACTATGGTCCTGGCCAATGCGCGGGTCAAGAAGATGCTGGGCGATTATCAGCAGCCGCCGCTTGATCCGGCGATTGCCGAGGCTCTGGAGGCCTTTGTGGCCACCAGAAAAGAATCAATGCCCGACGCCTTTAGCTAACCCACGCTTTCAAGACGGGTGGCGCGCAACAGACGCGCTTCACCCATCATCGCGATCAGAACATCCACATGGCGCGCGGCAGAATATCCTGCCGCGCGCTGTTTTCTGTCGCGCTCAAGCTCCGCTTCGACCTCGACAAGCTGAACAAGGGCCTGACCGCTACGTGGCAGGGCGCCATAGCCAAGATGACGGCGCAGATGCGCGGCGCGACGATATTCAGTTGCACCAATCCTGGCCGCACGGATCAAAAGAGGCGGGCGGCGCAGGCGGTCAAGCGTTGTGAGAATATCGTTCATTTGGCAGGCTCCCTTAGGTTGCATTGACCCTTAGTTGCACGACATGACCTGCTGTTGCGTGTTGCCCCCTGACTCCGCGCGTTGGGCTTTGAGATTGTTTACGATTTATCAACAATGGTTGATTTTCTGGAAACAATTAACGAACCGGTAATCTTTTGCTCGTTTAAGTTGTGGATAAATCTGTGGATAAATCCCGGGCTTTTGCCCGGGAATGTCGTGGCTGACGCTTGGGGGTAAGACAATGCGCGAGGGATGTGCACCGAAATCAAGTTTGCAACAGGTCCCAACCTGGGTACCTGAGGCAGCACTGCATTACCTTGCGCATACAGAAACAGGCACCCCGATCCGGGCGCTTGCACGGCGGGCGGGGCGTCATGCCTCGACCGTGTTGCGCCAGATCCGGATGTTTGAAACACGCCGCGACGATGTCTTGGTCGATGAGGCTCTGCGTCGCCTTGGCCAACAGGTTCTCCACCTAAAGACCACCGGTTCTCCTGCCAAGGAGGCCAAAATGACAAGCTATATCAAAGAGTTGCCAGAAGACGACACCGCGCTGAGCGAGACCCGCCTGAAATCCGAAGCGCGCCGCGTCCTGCGCCGCCTGTGCGAAACCGGCGCGGTTCTGGCGGTCTCGGCCGGGATGGATAAGGCCGTGGTGGTGCGCGACACCGGCACTGGTCAGCCCTCGCGCACAGCGGTGGTCGATCGCGAGGTCGCCGAGGCGATGGCCCTCAAACATTGGATCACCTGCGAAAGCCCGGGGCGTATCGCGCGGTATCATGTCACCGCCGCCGGTCGAAGCGCGCTTGGGGCGATGCTGGCCGAGGCGGAAAATCAGGCCTCCGGCTTTGGCGAGGCACAGAACGGCGAAGAGACCGAGGATGCAGGCGATGCCAAGGGGCAAAGCACCAGGCGCATGCGCTATGGTCTCTCTGAGACGCCGCTTATTGCCCTGGCGCGGCGACGCGACAAGGACGGAAGCCCGTTTCTGAGCGACGATCTGGTGCGGGCGGGCGAACGGCTGCGCGAGGATTTCGAGCTATCGCATATGGCGCCGCGGACCACGCAGAACTGGGACCGTTTCCTGACCTGCGTCGATGATCAGGGCGGCGCTCAGACCCCCTCGGGGTACGGCGCGGATGCAGCGCGAGAGCGGGTCGCCGGTGCGCTGCGCGATCTTGGGCCGGGCCTGGGCGATGTGGTGTTGCGCTGCTGTTGCTATCTGGAAGGGCTGGAACGGGCGGAAAAGAAAATGGGCTGGTCGGCGCGCTCGGGTAAGATCGTGCTGCGGATCGCCTTGCAACGGCTCAAACGGCATTACGCCAGCCTTGGCGACGCGGGCGGGATGATCGGCTAACCCCCGACCAGCGCCCCCACCACAAAGGCGACAAGAGCGCAGACCGTGCCCACAAGCACGGTCTCGCCCAGAGTGCGCAACAGGCGCTCGCCGGTCGCACTCCACCGCAGTAGCCCCAGCAAGATGAGTGCCACAACCGTCGCCGCCACCGACCAGGTCGTGGTTTGCGCCGTGGCGTCAAACAAAAGGTAGGGCACAAGCGGCACAACGCCAAAGACGACAAAGGCCGAAAACGTGAAAAGCCCATTCAAAACAGGGCTTTCGACATCAGGGTCACGCAGCCCCAGCTTGTAATTCAGAATGAGTTCGGTCATCGCACCGGGATGGCGCGCGAGGATGCTTGCCGTTGTTCTGGCGTCATCGCCCGACAGCCCCCGCGCACTCAGTATCTCGGTCATAAGCGCGGTCTGACCATTCGGATGCTCGGCCAGATCGCGCAGGCCAGAGGCACGCCGCGAGCGGTAAAGATCGTGCTGCGCGCGCAGCGACAGAAACTCGCCAAGCCCCATGCTGACCGCATCTGCAAAGAGGTTGGCCAGCCCGAAGACCAGCACCGCCAACCCGCCGATCTGGGCCGCGCCTTCGGCCTGCGCCCCGGCAAAGCCCGCCACGATCGCGAATGTGGTGACGATCCCGTCGGTGCCGCCAAAAACGATCTGTTTGAGATATTCCTGCGTGCGCCCAAGGGTCTGGCCGTCGCGCCGTTCTGCCTGCCTGTCCATAATCGCGCCTCGGCCTGTGTTTGCGGGGATCGGCCAAGCATAGGCCGCCGCTCTGGCGCCGCAAGCGGCAAGGCTGCGACACAAGGGGGCATCACGGGGGTATCACGGGCGCGGGCAGGGGGCCGGATTGTGATAATCCAGACTTGTAGGTGTGCGCGATTTGCATAACTTCTGCATATGAACATCACGCTTCGCCAACTCAGCTACTTCAAAGCCCTCTCTGAACAGCGCATATTCGACCGCGCCACCGCTCGCATAATGAGGCGTGTTTGCTGAACTGGCAGAGGTGCTTCAATCGGTCGGGCAATCGCAGATCGATACAGCGCGGCGGCCCTGAAATTTTGGCGTGCATAAGCCCAATACGCGACCCGTACCCCTAGGGGAACGGGCCGGTAACACTTGGGTCACTCGGTAAATGCGATGGAAACTTTTTAACCCTATGCAACAACCGGATAGCGGCGTTGCATTACTGGCACTTCCCATCGCTATGTTTTATAGTAACTGAGTGTTACCAAACCATTCGCGGGGAAAAATTCGTGCGCGATCTCAAGATACCAGGGCAACGCCACCCCGAAAAGGCGCATCGACCCGACAATGTTCAGCCCAAAAAGCCGGATTGGATTCGGGTCAAGGCCCCGACCAGCAAGGGCTATTTCGAAACCCACAAGATCATTCGTGAGCACAAGCTTGTCACGGTGTGCGAAGAGGCCGGCTGTCCCAATGCCGGCGAATGCTGGAGCCAGGGCCACGCCACCATGATGATCATGGGCGAGATTTGCACGCGCGGCTGTACTTTCTGCAATATTGCCACCGGCAAGCCGCAGACGCTTGATGCGTTCGAGCCGGGCCGCGTCGCCGATGCGGTCCAGAAGCTGGGCCTGAACCATGTGGTGATCACCTCGGTAGACCGCGACGATCTTGAAGATGGCGGGGCCGAGCATTTCGCCCAGACCATCCGCGCGATTCGTCACCGGAGCCCCGGCACGACAATCGAAATCCTGACGCCCGATTTTCTGAACTGCCCGCCTGAGGTTCTTGAAAGCGTTGTGGCGGCGAAGCCGGATGTGTTTAACCATAATCTGGAAACCGTGCCCGCGCTTTATACCTCAGTCCGGCCCGGTGCGCGCTATTTCCACAGCCTGCGCCTGTTGCAGCGGGTCAAGGAACTCGACCCGAGCATGTTCACCAAATCGGGCATCATGGTGGGTCTTGGCGAAGATCGCCAGGGGGTGCATCAGGTGATGGATGACATGCGCGCGGCGGGTATCGACTTTTTGACCATCGGTCAGTACCTGCAACCGACGCCGAAACACCATGCTGTGGATCGGTTCGTGCATCCGGATGAGTTTGCAGCTTTTGAAAAGGCGGCTTACGGCAAGGGATTCCTGATGGTGTCAGCCTCACCTCTGACGCGGTCAAGCTATCATGCGGGTGATGATTTTGCCCGGCTTCAGGCGGCGCGAAACGCTAAATTCGCCTGATCACGATAAGATACCCGAAAAACACAAAAGCCGGTCAAATCAGACCGGCCTTTTGCATGTCATAGTACCAGGAAAGGGCCTTTAGCGGCCCCAGTTGCGCACCGGACCGCAATCCATGTGCACGAAGTTGCTGCTGGAATAGCGACCGACGCCACCGCCGCCACAGGCCAGGCCTGCGCGATAAATCTGGCTGACAGAGCGGCTTCCAAGACGCAGATCAGCCGCCTGACCGATCATATGGCGGGAGTTCTTGGCGACCCCGCGCGAGCGGCTGCGCAACATGGCGTTGGTCTGTGGGCTGCGATAACCGCTCAGCAGGGTATAAGGCTCGCTCGCGTCCAAAAGGTTGTGGCTTGCGGCGAGGATATCAATCGTTCGGGTGTCGATATTCTTGACGCCATCGGTCCGCCAATCGCGCATGAACATTGAAATTTCTCGAACCGCCTCGTTGAGGTATTCGCCTTCGATCCAATAAATCGTATCCATCTTTTCCCCGGTGCGCGGCGATGTCATGCGGATGCGGCGAATATCGCCGGCGCCTCGCAGGAAGCCTGCTGCGTTAGAGAAAGTTGGTGCTGCTGCTACGGCGGTGGCTGCAAATGCACCCAATACCGCGCGCCGCGTCATGCTCTGCGAGCTCATAAGGTTCGTCATGTTTTCTAGCGCCTGTCCCGTCGCCTACCAAAAGTGCCGCTGTACCGCGGCTTTGCCATATCATCCCCAGATGTCCGAGCTTTATTACACATCAAGAATCATCCACCAAGTCCTGATTTATCGGCTTGCGCCGGCATCAAGGGTTTTCGGCAAGTTTTCGCGCAAATTTTCGGTGCTGTGTCCGAATTGCGCAAACCACGCTGTATTTTGGCCGCAGTAACGGCCCTGCGCATAAAGTTGACAGCAAAGTGTTAGGAAAAAATTGAGAGGCCATTATGTAGAAGGTTATAGTAGTTTCAGTGTGACATGCGTGACTAAAGGGGAAATTCATGACGTTGGCGACAACGCGCCGTAAATTTGGCCTGCTGATGGCAGCGGCCGCTGTGAGTTTGACAACTGTATTTTCCAGCCATCCCGCCGTGGCACAGGTCACCGCCTTTCGACAGGCCTTGGCCGAATCCGTGGCAAGCGACCGCGATCTTGCGGGCTTTTATAGGGATAGTGGGTTTGCCCCGATCTGGACCGGCGATAGCGCCGTGGACCTGGCCCGCCGCAAGGCACTTGTGCGCACCCTGAGCGAGGTTGATCTGCATGGTTTGCCGGCCGCGCGCTATGACCTGCCGGGCCTGATGGCGCGGATGGGCGCCGCGCGCTCGGCACGTGATCTGGGGCTGATCGAGGGCGAGCTGAGCCGCACATTTCTGCGCCTCGCGCGCGACATGCAAAGTGGTGTTCTGGTACCGTCCCGCGTGGATAACGGCATCAAGCGCGAGGTGCTTTATGTTGATCCGGTCACCAATCTGACCGGTCTCACAATCAGCGAGCCACGCGCGTTTTTTCGCACACTTGCGCCGCAGGGCAATGAATATGCCCGCCTGATGAAGGAAAAGCTGCGGCTGGAACATCTGATGGCGCAGGGCGGATGGGGGGCGATCGTGCCCGCCAGCACCCTCAAACCCGGCGAAGTGGGGGCCTCGGTCGTGGCTTTGCGCAACCGTCTGATCACCATGGGTTACCTCGCGCGGAGCGCGAGCGAGCATTATGACGCCGCCCTGCAATCCGCAGTCCAGGCGTTTCAGTCCGATCATGGGCTCGAGCAGGACGGCGTGGCCGGTGCGACCACGATTGCTGCGCTCAACACTCCTGTGGAACAACGCCTGAAATCCGTGATCGTTGCCATGGAGCGGGAACGCTGGCTGACCCCGAACCGGGGCAAGCGGCATATTCTGGTCAACCTGACCGATTTTAGCGCCCGCATTCTGGACGATGATCACGTCACCTTTCAGACCCGCGCGGTGATTGGCAAAAACGAAAGCGACCGGCGCAGCCCAGAGTTTTCCGACGAGATGGAGCATCTGGTGATCAACCCCACCTGGCATGTGCCGCGCTCGATCGCCGTCAACGAATACCTTCCGCAAATGAAGCGTAACCGCAATGCCGCGTCGCATCTTCGCCTCTACGATAGCCGCGGGCGCGAGGTGAACCGGGGGGCGGTGAATTTCGGGGCCTATAACGCCCGCAATTTCCCGTTTGCGATCAAACAGCCGCCCTCGACGCGCAATGCGCTGGGGCTGGTCAAGTTCATGTTCCCGAACAAATACAACATCTACCTGCACGACACCCCGTCCAAGAGCCTGTTCGCGCGCAACGTGCGGGCATTCAGCCACGGCTGCATCCGCCTACAGGA
>CBDTZA010000079.1:0-7099 GCA_965364785.1 uncultured Roseovarius sp.
AAAGCCGCCCTGCTTGGAATAGCCAGAGCGCGCGATCACCATGTCGCGGCCCTGAAAATCGAACATGCCATAGCGGAAAAACCGCACATCGCGCACCCCGTCACCAAACACCCGCGCCATAAGGTCGTCGGCTTTCGGCCCCTGAATGGCAAGCGGGCTTACATCCGGTTCATCCACCAGAACATCCAGCCGCCAGCCATGCGCCATCGCCTTGACCCAATAGAGCAGATCGGAATCGGCAATCGAAATCCACCAGCGATCCTCGGCCAGCTTGACCGCCACCGGATCATTCAGCATGCCACCGGTCTCATCGACGATCGGCACATAATAGCACTGGCCCACGGTCATGCCGCGCAGATCGCGCGGGGTCAACATCTGCATCAGGCGTCCGGCATCGGGTCCGCGCAACTCGACCTGACGTTCACAGGCCACATCCCAGATCTGCACCGCCTCTTTGAGGTGGTGATAATCCTCCTGGATGCTGCGAAACACCGTCGGCAGCAGCATGTGGTTGTAAACCGTATAGGCTTTGACGCCTGCGGCCTCGACCCCGTCAGAAAACGGCGTCCGGCGCAACCGGCGTGAAGGCGAAATCAGCGCCATTAGTTAGGGCCTTTCCAATCAATCGGGCAGATCTCTGCCGATTTGCCGCCAAAATCCCAGACGCGGCCATAGTCGCGCACTTTCGATTTCACGCCGCGCGCGGCGATGATATCGGGACCCATCCAGTATTTCGAATTGCTCACCATGACCGGATGATCCGGGCTCAGGCCCTCAACCATCTCGATCTCACCGGCAATCTTGCGGCCGATATAGATGCTGCGTTTGTTGCCCTCGCGGGTGATATCGACCTTCTGGCGCTCGGCGCCGATGATCTCGGAAACCAGCATGGTGAAAAGCCCCGTGGTGCCGCCCGCCTGCCCCGAGAAAATCTGCAGGATGCCGTCATAAGCCGCCTCGGTCGAGCGCTCATCGACATAGGCCGCAACCTTCCAGTTGCCCTCGCCCATACGGCCCGGAATATCGACCAGCAGGCCGACGTTCAGACCCGACAGGTCTTCGCCCTCATAGTGGCCCTCGTCAATCGCGATGGCCATCCAGGCATGGCAATGCCCCTCGGTCGGGGGATGCGCGCCAAGACTGACAACACAGGGGCAGAAAACGGTGCAAGAGCAATTCAAGAACAGCTCGCCCTTGATCGCCCATTCTACCGGCGCTTTTTTCGCTTCAGCCATGATTTATCCTTTCATGAACCAGGGTGCGGCAAAGACCGCGATACCAGCAAGGACCAGCAAGGCCCCCATTGGTTTTGTAATCCGGTGCCCGATCTGCGGCAGCTTTTCGAGCACCATGAAAAATGTGGCCAGCCCCATCCAGGCCAGGTTCATCACCCCGCCGACAAAACCGAGCGCCATGAAGCCCCAGCAACAGCCGACGCAAAACGCCCCAAGGCCAAGTCCCATGCGCACCCCGCCGCCCATGCCGGTGCGCCAATGGCCGATAAAATACATCATCGGCGCATGGCACACGCCATGGCACAGCTCTTTTGTGCGCGAGAACTGAAACAGGCCGACGACGACCAAAAGCGCGCCCCCAAAGGCCGGTGAGGTGGCGATGCCAAGGCTGTCAATCACGCCACTGACCATCAGGCCAACCTGCACGCCCGCAATCAGCAGGGCAAAGCCAACCCATGTGATGAAATACCCCAGAAGCACGCCAAACCAGCCTGCCCGCGTGCCGGTTGCGCTTTTCATCAGGTCTTCATAGCTGCGCAAAGTCGGCACCAGTGTCGGCAACATCATCGCCGCCATCATGATCGCCCACATCGGCGCAAGCGCGCCAAAGCTTGTCATCGGCATCATGTTCATGCCCACCGAGCGGCCCAGAACATCCAGCCCCGACATCCGCGCCATCATGAACATCACCCACCACGCCGCCAGAATGGCCGCGAAAAAGCCCAGCCACAGAAGGCTGCGCATGGGAAAGGCTAAAACGCTACGCAAGGGGGATATCCTCCGACTCAGGTCTTGCTTTTAAAATGTCAGACATTTAAATGTCTGACAAATGAAAATTGATCCGGACAACAAAGCCGACCTCTCGGCGCAGATCGCGACAGCAATCCGTGATGCGATTGTCAGCGGCGACATGATCGTCGATCAGCGCCTGCCCTCCGAGGCAGAGCTTGCCGATCAGTTCGCGGTCTCCCGCTCGACTGTGCGCGAGGCGCTCAAGCGGCTGGCCGCGCAATCGCTGATCCGCACCCAGCGGGGTGCCTTTGGCGGCGCGTTCGTGAACCGGCTCAGCTATGAAGAGGCGTATGGCGATCAGATCACCACCGCCACGCTTTTGCTGTCGATGAACGGGATCAGCTTTGATGTCGCCTGCGAGGCGCGCTATGCGCTCGAGCGGGCCTGTACGCCGCTCTCGGCGGAGCGCCGCACCGCCGATATTCTGGCCAGCATGCGCGCCGAAATCCACCGTCAGGGACAGCCGGGGCTTACGGACGAATCCTTTTGCGCCTCTGACGTGGCCTTTCACCGGGCGTTGGTTGACGGCGCGGGTAATCCGGTGCTCTCCTATCAGCTTGCCGGCGCGGTCGAGGCGATGCAGCCACTGATGAACATGATCACCTTTACCGCCCGCTCTCGCGAGGCGATCGTTAGCTTTCACACCCGCATCGCCGACGCCCTTGACGTGCGCGCGCCCGATGCCGCACAAGAGGCCCTGCACGAGCTTGAGGCCTATACCCTGCATCTTGGGCGTGACGTGATGGCCAATCGCGACACGGCCAATCTTGACACGGCCAATCTTGACACGGGCTGTGCCAGCGCCTGAGGGGCCTGCACATGAGTATTTCTGGAACAGTGAAAGTCAGGGCGCTGATCCTGTTTGGGTGCCCTAGCGTGCCTCAGACTGCGTAATTCCCCTCAATTAGCCTTTGTTCTCAGCGCCAGAGCGGGCTAAGTCTGCGGCAAATCTGTAACTGGAAAGGACCAGCCCGATGGCCGGTCTTCTGACTTTAGCAAACCTTGGCAACCTCTTGATGCTGTGTTTTTTGCAGGCGGTTCTGGGCTTTGACAATCTTCTTTACATCTCGATTGAATCGCAACGCGCGCCGGTCGCCTATCAAAAATCGGTCCGCTTTTGGGGGATCATTATCGCCGTGGCGCTTCGGGTGGTGCTTTTGTTTGTGATAATCCGGCTGATTGATGCGATGGCAGAGCCGTTCTTTGTGTTCAACTGGACGGGGATCATTGAAGGCGGGATCAATTTTGCCACCTGCGTCTTTATTCTGGGCGGGTGTTCATCATTTACACGGCCGTCAAGGAAATCAGTCACATGCTCTCGATCGAGCATCTGAATAAGGATATGGGCGACAAATCGGGTAAATCGGCGACGCGGGTCGTGGTGCTGATCGTGATGATGAACCTGATCTTTTCGTTTGACTCGGTGTTGTCGGCGCTTGCCATCACCAAGGTGTTCCCGATCCTGGCCGCTGCGATCCTGCTGATCGTCGGCGTGGTGCTTTTGGGCGAGGCAGGACAGGCGGCGGCCCATGCGGTGCATGACGAGACGCTGGCGCTGCGGTTCTTTGGTCACGAAGTGGTCCCGATGTCGAAATCGACCTTCTATTTCTCGGTTGTCGTGCTCTTCGTGGTCGAAATCATCCAGTCCGGCTATAGCCGGAAACTGAATACCGAGCGGCGCGCGACCGCCCAGCACACCGGATAACGCAACGCTGGGGGTGAGGCCCTGAGAATGAGTATTTGAAGAACGATGAAAGTCTTGGCCCGGCCTTTCATCGTTCCCAAAATACTCAAATTCCGCGGTTGCGGCGGGTCAGACAGATCGCGCAATGCGCCGTGAGGGACGATCTTCCCCCTAGCAAGCC
Source organism: uncultured Roseovarius sp. (assembly GCA_965364785.1). Lineage (GTDB taxonomy): Bacteria > Pseudomonadota > Alphaproteobacteria > Rhodobacterales > Rhodobacteraceae > Roseovarius. Next base: position 3,893 of record CBDTZA010000079.1, read on the forward strand.
CGCCCGCCATGGCCTAAGTTCAACGCGAACTAGAATGGCCGTGGGGGTAGCATGAGCGATACGGGACTGCAAAAGCTGGCGTTTTTCCTGCTGATTGCGCTGATCATGTTCGTCTCCGCCACGGGGGGCGTGTGATGGCACAGCGTTTTGGCGGCAAACACAGCCCTTCGGGTGACACGCCTGCCCCGACGTCGGCAGCCCCCCCCCAGCAGGGCAGTTTCCGGGGTGCGCGGCGCACCCGTGCGGGGGGCCGGGTCAACCTGTTGTTCTTTGCGCCCTTGCCGCTGGCGGCGCGGGCCTTTGGCTCGGGTCCGATTGATCTGGCGTTCAACCTTACCGCGCTTGGTGCGCTTTTGCTGGCAGCCTGGCTGACCCGTCACGGGATCTTGGCGCAAGAGGCTTACGAGGCACGCAAAATCGCCCGTCGCCCGGCCTTTCCGCGCAAAATCTCGGCTTCGCTGTTGACCGGTCTGGGGCTGGCGCTTGCCGGTTTTGCCAGCAATGGCGGGCTGATTGAGCCGCTGATTTACGGCGTTCTTGGTGCGGTTCTTCATAGTTTTGCCTTTGGCCTTGATCCGCTCAAGGACAAGGGCGTCGAGGGCATCGACACCTTTCAAAGCGACCGCGTGGCGCGCATCGTTGATCAGGCCGAAACCTATCTGAGCGCCATGAGCGCGGCGATTGCCCGCGCGGGCGACCGTCAGGCCGAGGCGCGGCTCGAACGATTTCAGGTCAGCGTGCGCGACATGCTGCGCACGGTCGAGGATGACCCGCGCGACCTTACGGCGGCGCGCAAATACCTGAGCGTTTACCTCATGGGCGCGCGCGATGCGTCCGTGAAATTCGCCGATCTGCACGCCCGCGCGCCGAACCCGGCCGCGCGCGACAGCTATCTCAGCCTGCTCAGCGATCTCGAAGAAAACTTCACCGCCAAGACCCGTGCGCTGATGATCGACAACACGACCGATCTTGATATCGAGATCAGCGTGCTGCGCGACCGCCTTGCGCGTGAAGGCGTTCAGCTTGAAACCAAAGATTTAGTGTAAAAGGGACCAACCATGTCAGACACCATCCGTCAAAAGGCCGAGGCCACCCTGGCCGATGTCGAGGCCGTCAGCCGCGCCGTCCTGCCCGAACCCGCAGAGGCCGGCGCGATTGTGGCGCTGGACAAGGCCGATGCCAAGGCCAGTGCCGAAATCACCAGCCGCATGGCCGAGATCGACATGGGCGACACCCAGTCCATCGTCTCGTTCGGCTCTGCCGCGCAGGCCGAATTGCAGGAAATCAGCCAGGCCATGCTTCAGGGCGTGCGCAATAAGGATGTGGGCCCGGCGGGCGATAGCCTGCGCGGGATCGTTACCACGATCCGTGGCTTTGCCGTTAGCGAGCTTGACGTGCGCCGCGAGCGCAGCTGGTGGGAAAAGCTGTTGGGGCGCGCGGCGCCTTTTGCCAAGTTCACCGCGCGCTTTGAACAGGTGCAGGGCCAGATCGACAAGATCACCGATGACCTTCTGAGCCATGAACATACCCTGCTCAAGGATATCAAATCGCTCGACATGCTTTATGAAAAGACGCTGGCGTTTTATGACGAGCTTGCGCTTTATATCGCCGCTGGCGAGGCCAAGCTGAAAGACATCGACACCAAGGACATCCCCGCCGCCGAGGCCGCCATCAAGGCCGCCCCCGAGAATGATCAGGTGATGAAAGCGCAGGAATTGCGCGATCTGCGCGCCGCGCGCGATGATCTGGAACGCCGGGTGCATGACCTCAAGCTGACCCGTCAGGTGACGATGCAATCGCTGCCCTCAATCCGGCTGGTGCAGGAAAACGACAAAAGCCTGGTGACCAAGATCAACTCGACCCTGGTCAACACCGTGCCGCTTTGGGAAACCCAGCTTGCCCAGGCGGTCACGATCCAGCGCTCGGTCGAGGCCGCCGCTGCGGTGCGCGATGCCAATGATCTGACCAACGAACTGTTGACCGCGAACGCCAAGAACCTGCGCTCGAGCAACAAGATGATCCGCGAGGAAATGGAGCGTGGTGTATTTGACATCGAAGCGGTCAAACAGGCCAACGCCGATCTGATCGGCACCATTCAGGAAAGCCTTCAGATCGCTGACGAGGGCAAGGCCAAACGCGCCGCTGCCGAAGTCGAACTCAAGAAGATGGAGGCCGACCTGCGCGACACGCTGGCCTCTGCCAAGGCACGCAAGGATGGTGTGGGCGACAACGCCGGCACCTCTGTGCCCAAGGGCTGAGCGTTAAGGGTGGGGTGGCGCGCGGTCACAAGATCAGGGCTTATCGGGCTGGGGTTATTGGCGGTGGCGGGGTGCGACGTGGCGCCGCCGCTGCCGGTCGCGCGCCCTGTCGAGCGCCCGGCAGGCCTTGTGCCGCTACCGCCTCAGGCGCCCTCGGCCAATAGTGTGGCCCTCGCGCGCTATTACGGGCGGCTTGAGGCGGACCTGCTTAATCGCGGATTGCTGCGCCGCGATGGCGGCGGGCCGGACACGCCCTATACCGATACCGATCTGGCGCGCAATTTCGAGCGGATCGCGTTTTACGACGAATACGCCCAAGGTGCCGGCTTTCGCCCCTCTTCAGGGCGGGCCGGTGGTCTGCGCAAATGGGAAGGGCCGGTGCGCATGGCCGTAGAGTTTGGTCGCTCGGTTCCCGATGATCAGCGCGCCCGCGACAGCGCCATGATCGCAGATTATGCCGCGCGGCTGGCACGCGTCACCCGCCACCCGATCAGCGCGCGCAGCAGCAAGCCCAATTTTCACGTGCTGATCATGGGCGAGGATGACCGCGACGCGGCCCTTGCGCGCATTCGTCAGATCGTGCCCAATGCGGGCCCTTCGACGATTGCGATCTTCCGCGACATGCCACGCACCATTCACTGTCTTGTGGTGGCCTTTTCCGGCGAGGGCGAGGATTTTACCTATCGCCGTGCCATCGCCTTTATCCGTGCAGAGCATCCCCCTTTGATGCGCCAATCCTGTGTGCATGAAGAGCTTGCGCAGGGTCTTGGCCTTGCCGATGACAGCCCGCAGGCGCGCCCCTCGATCTTTAACGATGACGATGAATTTGCGCTTTTGACCACCCATGACGAAGAGCTGCTGCGCCTGCTCTATTCCCCCGACCTTATCCCGGGCATGACCGCCGACCAGGCCCGCCCGATCATTCGCCGCCTGCTCGACGAACGCAGCG
>CBDTZA010000080.1:0-7087 GCA_965364785.1 uncultured Roseovarius sp.
CCTGCTTGAGGCAACGCTTAGCAAAGCCGCCGTCACCGCCGCGCAGACCCGCCTGCCCTATCACAAGGATCGGCTTGGCCTGCCTTGGGTGCGCTAATCACTTGAGCGGTTTTCTTTAGCCGACGCAGATCGCCTGAAGTCGCAACCAATCCTGATCGCTTAAAATGGGTGGCGGCGGCGGTCCGCCGGCAAAGGGGTCGGCCTCGATCAAAGGCAAGACAGTTTCACCTGTGATGTCAAGAGCATAGGCATAGGGCGTGGCGCGCACCGCCCAGGTTCGGAACCCCGCCAGCAAGGTCTCAACGGCAAGCGCATCGGGCGGATCGGTCAACAGCGCCTCGGCATGGGCGCGCAATGCCTCATCAGGCAAAGCGCCGGTCGTGAGCAAGCGCAGGCTCGCCGATATCCCGCCCTGCGCCAAGAGCCGATCCAGCGGGTCACGGTTTTCAGCGCGCGAATAGGCGGCCAGGATATGCCCCGCGATGACGTCAGGCTCCTCGTAATCCTCGACCAGTGCCGCATTGATAAGCACCGTGCCCCCCGGCAGACGCAGCGCGCCCGCAACGCCGCCGCGTACCACCATAAAGCGCGCCGCCGCCGTGCCCTGCGGCGCAGGCAGGCGCAGTGCCAGCTCCAAGAGCGCCGCCGCCCCACCGGGGCCACGACAGGCCGGGCCAGTGACCTTTTGCAGATGCTCCAGAAGAGCCTGCCCGATTTCAGCGCGTTTGACGGCGGGCACCACGAGCAGCGCATGATTGCGCGCCGCACCGGGCAACCAGAACACCGCCAATGCCACCACCACCGCAAGGCTGACCAAAACCCCAACAAAGCGAAGCCGCCCCGGGCGCGGCCGCTGGCGCGAAATCGCCGCGCGCAGCTTGTCGATTGCCTCGATCATCTGGTCCTCGTCCTCGGACACCTCAAGGGTTTCGCCGGGATCGCCATCGGGATGGTAAATGGCCGGGTGCACGCCCGGATTGGTGCGCGCGATGGCCGCAAGCGACCAATGCGCCAAAACCCGGTCGCGGGTGTCGGTGATGGTCAGCGTCGCCTCGCCCAACGAGACGATCACATCAACGCGCTGCGCATCGGGCGTGGCTCGCCAGAGGGCTTGCGCCTCAAGCCGTTGGTATTTGCTAAGTGCTGTCACTGTCATTCGGGGGCTGCCCTGCCTCTTTAGACCCAGATTAGCACGAGCGATGCGGCGCGAGCAATCGGGCTTGGCCACGCCAATCTATGACTGGCCAGCATTTTTCGCCCGCTCAGGCCGGGGATGAGTATTTTTGGAACAGTGAAAGGGCTTTAGGGGTCGCACATCGGCATGAGCGGCGTGCGCCCCTTGGGCAGAGGGGATCAGAGCGCGCGGGCGATCTTGCGTAATTCGAACTTCTGGATCTTGCCGGTCGAGGTTTTGGGCAGGTCCTGAAACACCACCGTCTTGGGGGTTTTGAAACCGGCCAGGCGTTCACGGGCAAAGGCGATCAATTCACTATCGGTGGCCTCTGCGCCGTCTTTCAGCTCGACAAAGGCGCAAGGCGTCTCGCCCCATTTGTCATCCGGTTTGGCCACCACAGCACAAAGCAGCACCGCAGGGTGGCGCATCAGCACGCCTTCGACCTCGACCGAGCTTATGTTTTCGCCACCCGAGATGATGATATCCTTGGCGCGATCCGCGATCTGCAGATAGCCGTCGGGATGTTGCACCGCGATATCGCCCGAATGGAAATAGCCGCCGCGAAATGCCTCTGCCGTGGCTTTGGGGTTCTTCAGATAGCCTTTCATCACCGCATTGCCGCGGATCATGATCTCGCCCTGGGCGGTGCCATCCATCGGAATCTGGGTCATGGTGTCGCCGTCCATCGCGGTGATGTCTTCCATCATCGGCATCAGGATACCGGTGCGCGCCTTGATGCCATACCGCTCGTCCTCGGGGAGGTCATTCCAGGCATCTTGCCAGAGGCATTCGGTGACATGGCCATAGGTTTCGGTCAGGCCGTAGACCTGCGTCACGCTAAAGCCAAGCGGTTCGATCGCGGCCAGTGTGGCGGCGGGCGGCGGGGCGCCGGCGGTGAACACATCGACGATATGCTCAAACGCGCGCCGATCCTCGGGCTTGGCGTTGACGATGGTATTCAGAACGATCGGCGCCGCGCCAAGATGGGTGACCCCCTCGTCGGCAATCGCGTCATAGATCGCGCGCGCGGTTATATCACGACAGCACACAACCGTGCCGCCAAGCATCGGCATCAACCAGGTGTGGTTCCAGTTGTTGCAGTGAAACAGTGGCACAATCGTGAGGTACCGCGGATAGCGCGGCAAATCCCAGCTTACGACTGTGCCCATCGTCATCAGATACGCGCCCCGGTGGTGACAGACCACGCCCTTGGGGCGCCCGGTCGTGCCAGAGGTATAATTCAGCGCAAGGCTTTCCCATTCATCGCTCGGCATGATCCAGTCAAAGTCAGGATCGCCCGAGGCCAAAAGCGCCTCGTAATCCATGTAGTGGCCGCCACCATGCACGCCCGCCTGATCATCGGCGACCTCGATCACATGCGGCGCGGGGCCGTCCATGATCTCAATCGCCTGCGCCAGGGAGGGCAGGAATTGCGGATCACAGAGCACCGCGCGCGCCTCGCCGTGATCAAGGATATAGGCGATTGTATCGGGTTCCAGCCGGGTGTTGATCGTGTTGAGAACCGCGCCACAGGCGGGCACGCCAAAATGCGCCTCGGCATGGGCGGGAAGATTGGGCAGGATCGTGGCCACCACATCGCCCGGCGCAATGCCAAGCTTGACCAGACCAGAGGCAAGCCGCGTGCAGCGCTCATAATATTCGGCATAGGTTTTGCGAAAGCCACGATAAATCAGCGCTTCGCGATCCGCAAAGACATGCGCAGCGCGGCGCAGATGCGACAGTGGCGTCAGTGGCACGAAATTGGCAGCCGTCCGGTCAAGCCCGGTTTCGTCATTCATCCAGCCCATCGCGCGCTCCTTGATTCCCTGCGTAGTGAGTTGGGAAACAGTATTGATTTTGCGCGCCCTTTCAAACGCCAATCACACGCAGTCAGGGTTACCATTTGGGCGCGCATGAAACCCGACCACGCCGCAAGAACGTAACGCACCTTGGGCTTAGGCTTGGGGAAGGCGCGCGAGAGCGTCGAAAAACTTTGGCATTTTATCATGCATGGCGAATTCTGTGACCCAATGATTGGCCTGCTCCGCAAGCCCCGGATCGGTTAGCGGGTTATAATTGCAATCGACGATGCCGACAAAATGGTCGTTGCCAATCTCCTCAATGATGCGGCTTAACGTACGCACGATAAAGCTGCGACGTGGCGGAATTTGATATCTCGCGCACATTTCCATGGTCGGCGACCCGATGAGGATGATCGGGTCTTGCGCGAAAGAGGCGATATACCAAGCCGCTATATCGCCGCAAAACGCCGACCACGATTGGAACGTTCGAAAAACCTGATCCTCAAGCGAAGGCGGCAGGAAAAGTTTTTCAGGACCAAAACCGTTTATCTGGGCAACATCATAGCCCATCGACGCCAGTAAGGTTTCTTCGGTTGTCATTGGGTGATACGTGTTCCCATGTGTCATACAGGACGCCATTACAGGGGCACGACAGAGTCCAACGTCCGCGCCATTTTTCCAAACGCGAATGGGCTCTGGATAAGGCTTGTTCCTATCGCAAAACTGGCCGAAAAAATCACTTTACTCCTGCCCTTTTTGAGCAGAGCCATCGGCCAATCGCCTCACACGCCGCGCTAATCTGTGCATAGACTGCGCCTGCAACAAAGTCCTGTCGATGCAATTTGGACGAACCGCACCTTTTTCCAACCTCAGGTTAGAATTCACCCCCAAACCTAACCATAGGTTAGGTTTATCCAGTTAGACACGAATAAACTGGCGTGAGGTTAGATTCACATGAGACACCATTCAAATCCAACCTGCGATCGGACTATACTTTAGGATAGATCGCGGCTCATCCGATGGCCCCTGAATGGATTTCGGGACCTCTAAGATTGATTAAGGGGAGCATGGTGGCAAACGAGGCTAGGGCGCTCACAGCGGCAGACCTCTTTGAGGAATCGTTGGAAATCGTCACCAACATTGGCACCGAAGGGTATTTTGTGATGGTGAACCATGTCCGCATGGGCCCGGAATTCATCCAGAGCAATTATCCCCAAGAGTGGCAGACCGAATATGATGAGAATGCTTATCACTTGCGAGACCCGACCTTTCTCTGGGGCCTGACAAACAACGGCGCCCGCAGATGGTCCGAGATCAAGATTCCCGATGCATTTGGCGTGATGAAGAGAGCGCGACGGCATGGGCTTATTTTTGGCGCAGTGTTCAGCAAAGGCGTTTTCACCAAGAAATCAGTCCTCTGCGTCGCGCGCGACGACCGCGAGGTGACCGATGAGGAAATGGTGCTTTTGGCGGATTGGTTTGATCAATACGTGACCGCCTGCAACAACAAGCACCCCTTTTCGGCCAAGGAACTTGACGTGCTTCAATGCCTGTCGAATGACATGACTGTCGAAAAGGCAGCCGCGCATTTAAACATAAGCGCGTCGGCCGCCAAGGCGCGTCTCAAAACGGCGCGTGACCGTTTTGGCGCCAAGACCAACACATGGATTGTTGCCACGGCTATAAGGTCCAACCTGATAATCTAGGCGCCAAGCCTTTGCGCGGGCCTTACAGCCCCAGCTTCTGCGCGATGATCTCGTTCACGGCCTTGGGGTTTGCCTTGCCGCCGGTGGCCTTCATCACCTGCCCGACGAACCAACCCGCAAGCTTGGGATTGGCCTTGGCCTTTTCGACCTGCGCGGGGTTGTCGGCGATGATCTGATCCACAGCGGCCTCGATCGCGCCAGTATCCGTGACCTGTTTCATGCCTTCGGTTTCGACAATCTCGGCTGGGTCGCGACCCGTGGTATAGGCAATCTCGAACACGTCCTTGGCGATCTTGCCGCTGATCGCATCCGAGGCAATAAGATCAACGATCCCGCCCAATTGCGCCGGGCTGACCGGGCTTTGGATGATATCAAGGTCGTCCTTTTTCAGACGGCCAAACAGCTCGTTGATCACCCAGTTCGCGGTCAGCTTGCCATCACGCCCCTGTGCCGCCTCTTCAAAATAGGCGGCATTTGCGACATCGGCGGTCAGCACGCTGGCGTCATATTCGCTCAGGCTGAAAGCCTTGATAAAGCGTGCTTTTTTGTCATCCGGTAACTCTGGAAGGTGCGCGGCAATCTCGTCGACCCAAGCCTGTTCAATCTCCAAAGGCAGCAGGTCAGGATCGGGGAAATAGCGGTAATCATGCGCCTCTTCCTTGGAGCGCATCGAGCGGGTTTCGTTCTTGTCAGGATCGTAAAGCCGGGTTTCCTGAACAACCTCGCCGCCGCCCTCGACAATCGCGATCTGGCGGCGGGCCTCGACCTCGATCGCGGCCTGGATAAAGCGCATCGAGTTCATGTTCTTGATCTCGCAGCGCGTGCCGAGATGCGCGAAATCCTGTGTTTCCATGTATTTCTCGTGCTGCCCCGGACGGCAGATCGACACGTTCACATCGGCGCGCAGGTTGCCGTTTTGCATATTGCCATCGCAGGTGCCCAGATAGCGCAGGATCTGGCGCATCTTGGTGACATAGGCGGCGGCCTCTTCGGGGCCACGAATATCGGGGCGGCTGACGATCTCCATCAGGCAGACGCCGGTCCGGTTGAGATCGACAAACGACATGGTCGGGTCCATGTCATGGATGGATTTGCCGGCATCCTGCTCCATGTGAATCCGCTCGATCCGCACAAGCCGCGCGATCCCCGGCGCCATATCGACAAGCACTTCGCCCTCGCCCACCAGCGGATGATAAAGCTGTGAAATCTGATAGCCCTGCGGCAGATCGGGGTAAAAATAATTCTTGCGATCAAACGCCGACCACAGGTTGATCTTCGCCTTAAGGCCAAGCCCCGTGCGCACCGCCTGTTCGACGCAGAACTCGTTGATCACCGGCAACATGCCGGGCATCGCCGCATCCACAAAGGCCACGTTCGAGTTTGGCTCGGCGCCAAATTGGGTCGAGGCGCCGGAAAATAGCTTGGCCTTCGAGGCGACCTGGGCATGCACCTCCATGCCGATCACCAGTTCCCAATCATGTTTCGCCCCGGCGATCACCTTGGGTTTGGGCGCTTCAAAGGTCAGGTCCAGCATCATGTCGCTCCGGGTTTGTCAACGCCCGCGTTTTAAGACAGCGCGCGCAAGGGGGCAAGCCGTTAAAGGCCAGCGCCGCCCCTGGCAAAATCAAACACCCCCTGATGATCCCCGTAGGGTGGGTGAAACCCACGCGCTACCCGCCCGTCAATTTGGCTGCATAGTCCAAAGCCATCTTGGCCACAGATTGCACAGTGCCCGGCGCAATGGCTTCAACTGCCACAGCGGATACTGCTGCGGCACCTACGGCGTTGCCAATGGTTTTTGCGGCTGCTTTGATGGCCGTATCACCAACAGAGGCACAGTATTTCAGAATACTCTGTGAAATCGCCCATAGCCGGAGCGCATATTTTCGAATGGCTCCGGGATCGGGTGCGTCCTTTTGGATTTCGGTTTCCAGATGTTGCAGGTCATCCCAAATGAGCGTGATCTCCCGCCGGATTTCCTTGGCATCGTCGATCAATTCAGGAGGTTGATTGTGGCCGCGCTGCGGGGCGTCAAAGCTTTCGACAGTTTCTGTGAGCTTCTCCTTAAGAGATGCTATTTCCTGCTCAAGTGCGAATTTGTCCCTGATCCGCTCGATCTCCTCGGCCACCGCCTCCGGCCCGGCCTCCCAGATAGCATCGTCAATCAGGGCAACGCGGCGTTGAAGCTCCCAGTCTATGGGGTTGCCGTCGAGAAACCCTTGATACCATTCGCGCCAGAAGGACCCTAAATTCCCCGCCCACTGGTGCCAATTATCGAAGAATTGCTTGGCTTGAATCTCTCCTTCAGCCGCAAGTCCTCGCCATAGCTTTTCATCGCGAAGCTTATTGATGCGAGTGTCTACAATCTCTTTTGTGGACAGAGTGGTACCCTTTGCGACCTCATA
>CBDTZA010000081.1:0-7086 GCA_965364785.1 uncultured Roseovarius sp.
CCCCGACAATTGATCCTGTCGCATGACATCGAAAACCCCGATCTGATGCAACAGGCCCTCTCGGGCAAACTTGGCCGCAAGGTCACGCTGGTGGTGCCGCTGCGCGGTGAAAAGGCCGAATTGATAGACGGCGCCCTGCGCAATGCCCGCGAAAGCCTGGCGCGCAAGATGGCCGAAACCGCCACGCAGAGCAAACTGCTCAAGGGGCTGGCCGAGGCGTTTGATCTAGCCGCCCCCCCACGCCGGATCGAGGTCTATGATAACAGCCACATTCAGGGCACCAATGCCGTCGGCGCGATGATCGTGGCGGGGGCCGAAGGCTTTATGAAAAACCACTATCGCAAGTTCAATATTCAGGGCGAAGGCCTGACCCCCGGCGACGATTTCGGGATGATGAAAGAGGTTCTGACCCGCCGTTTCAAACGCCTGCTGAAAGAAGACCCCGACCGTGAACAGGGCACCTGGCCCGACCTGTTGCTGATCGACGGCGGCGCCGGACAGGTCAGCGCGGTAGCCCAGATCATGCGCGAGATGGGGGTCGAGGATATTCCGATGGTGGGCATCGCCAAAGGTGTCGATCGCGATCACGGTAAGGAAGAATTCCACCGCACCGGCAAGCGGGTGATGGCGCTCCGGCATAACGACCCGGTGCTTTATTTTGTGCAGCGCATGCGCGACGAGGCGCATCGTTTTGCGATCGGCACCCACCGCGCCAAACGCGCCAAATCCATGGGCGCGACCCCGCTTGACGAGGTGCCCGGCGTGGGCGCGGCGCGCAAACGCGCGCTTCTGGCCCATTTCGGAAGTGCCAAGGCCGTCAGCCGCGCCAATCTTGCCGATCTGCGGGCGGTTGATGGGGTGTCGGACGCATTGGCGCAAAAGCTCTACGATTTTTTCCACGAACGCGGCTGACCGGATCGCGACAGTGGGCTATTGACAGTAGCCACTTTATTCCTAAACATGACGTCAGTTTCATTTTTAGGTCATCCAAATGCCCCCTGCCCTCAGAGCCCGCGTCGCACCGCCGGAATTTTACGACTATGCCAAGGTTCTGGCCGCCCGCAGCACCGCCGAGACCAAGGGCCAGCGGACCGCGCAACAGATCAGGATCGCCGCCTGTACCTTGCTGCAAACCGAGGCGCTTGAGGATTTGACCATCGCCGCTATCTGCAAGGGGGCCGGTATCGCCAATGGCACGTTCTACCTTTATTTTCCCGATCAGGGCCATCTTTTGAATGATCTCCTGTTGGGCTTTGCCCGGTTTCTTCAGGCCAGCATGATCCGCGCCAGCCATGCCGCGCCCGACCACAGCATTCGCGCCGCGACACGCGCCTATGGCCAGCTTTTTGAACAAAACCCCGGATTGATGAAATGCCTTGTGCATCACCTTGATCACTTCACCCAAGCGCGCGAAGTGTTTCACAATCTGAACCGCGACTGGATCGAAACCGTCGTCGCCTCGACCCGCCGTCGGCTTCTGCGCGAAGGGCGCGGCGCGGCTATTTCCGAGGGCGAACTGAAGCGCCGCGCCTATGCGCTTGGCGGCATGACAGATCAATATTTCTCAAGCCTTTATCTGTCGCGCGAAGCGGGGCTGATCGAGGTGTCACGGGACCACGAGGCGGTGATCGACACTCTCACCACCATCTGGGAACGGGGATTGGAGCCATGAGTTTGCTGGAGCGCGGCGAATTCGCCGGTGCCGAAACCCTGCGCGCGCATCAACAGACCGCATGGGAGGCACAGCGCGATCACGTCGCCGGGCACTCGGCCCTTTACCATGATCTGTGGCAGGGCAAAGCGCCGCCCAAAGACCTTGACGATCTGGCGCAACTACCGCTGTCGGACAAGGCGCAATTGCGCCTGTCGCAGGCCGCGCATCCGCCCTTTGGCGACTACCTTGCCGCGCCGACCCGTGCCGCAGTGCGCCTGCACCGGACCTCTGGCACCACGGGTCAGGCGATGAACCTGGCGCTGTCGGCGCGCGATTGTTTGATCACCGAAACGGTCGGCGGGCGCTGTCAGTCGGCGGCGGGGCTGACGCCCGATCATACGGTCGTGCATTGCCTGAATTATCAGATGTGGATGGGTGGCCTTACCGATCACATGACCCTTCAGGCGACCGGTGCTTTGGTCGTGCCCTTTGGGGTGGGGTCGACCGAATTGCTTGTGCGCACGATCCAAGAGGTTGGAATTACCGCGATTTCCTGCACGCCGTCCTACCCTGCGGTCCTTGAACGGGTGATTGCAGAGAAATTTCCGGGGCTTGCGCCGCGCGACCTTGGGCTAAAGTTGGGCCTGTTCGGCGGCGAAGCCGGGCTTGACGATCCGGCCTTTCGCGAGCGCCTGCGCCGGGTCTGGGGGATGGAGCCGCGCAATGCCAATTACGGCGTCTCGGATGTGTTCTGTAACTTCGCGGCGCAATGCGAGCATGATAACCGGCTGCATTTCATGGCCGCCGATGTGCTTTACCCCGAACTGATTGATCCCGAGACCACCGAGGCCCTGCCACTTGTTGCCGGGCAAACCGGCGAGCTGGCCCTGACCCACCTTGCGCGCGACTGTCAGCCGCTGGTGCGGTTTCGCACTGGCGACATCATCGCGGTCGATGAAACCGATCCCTGCACCTGCGGGCGCAGCGGGTTTCGCTTTCGCGTGGTCGGGCGGTCGGATGACATGGTGGTGGTGCGCGGGCTGAACCTTTTCCCGACCATGGTGGCGGCGGTGATCAACGGTTTTGCCGCCCTCACCGGCGATTACCGCATCACGCTGGACACACCCCCGCCCTATGATGCCTTGCCGGTCTCGATTGAACTGGCAAAGGGCCAAACCGCGTCTGACGCGCTTGCGCAAGAGGTGGCGCAGGCGATGAAAACCGCCCTTGGCGCAACCGCCCGCGTCACCCTCTTGGCAAACGGAAGCCTGCCCCTGACGATGGGAAAAACGAAACGCGTGATACGGGAGTATTAGATGACCGATTTTACATATCAGACCGTGCTGAGCACCCTTGGCGAAGGCCGCGTGAGAACCATCACCCTGAACCGCCCGGACAGCCTGAACGCCATGAACCGCGCGCTTATCAACGATGTCGCGCGTGCCTTTGAGGATGCCAATGCCGATCCCGCCACCCGCGCGATCATCTTGACCGGTGCCGGCAAGGCGTTTTGCGCAGGCGATGATCGGCGCGCACATGTGCATCCCGAAACCGAGGAAGAAGCCCGCGATCTGGTGCAGGCGATTCAACGTGCGACCCATGCGATCACCCTTGGCGCCAAGCCGGTGGTCGGCGCAATCAACGGTTGGGCCGTGGGCGGCGGGTTTGAATGGGCGATAAACTGCGACTTTCCCGTGTGGGCAAAATCGGCGCGCGGCTTTTTCCCCGAGGTGTCGCTGAACCTGTTCGTCACCGGCGCGGTCACAAGCCTGTTGCCCGCACTGGTGGGGCTGAACAAAGCGCGCGAGATGCTGTTTTTCGGCGACCGCTACGGCGCAGACGAGCTGCACAAAATTGGTCTGGCGTGGAAAATCGTTGAAGATGCAGACCTTATGAGTACCGCCCAGACAACCGCCCGCCGCCTTGCTGACCTGCCAACGCTTTCGGTGCGCGCGATGAAGCGGGTGTTGAACGCCGCCGCGATGCCGGACATGCACCGCGCCTTGCAACTTGAAACCGACGCGACCGTGGCCGGGTTCATGGACCCCGAAACCACACGGCGGCTTAGCGATTTTTGATCGCACGTCACCATGCAAGGGTGCTTTCCCTCGGCGGTATGACAGGATAGAACCAAAAATATGATTTGGACCTTGCCAAATATCCTGACCATACTCCGCCTGCTGGCCGCCCCGGCAGTTGCGGTGATGTTCTTGTATTTCACAAGGCCCTATGCCGACTGGTTCGCCCTTATCCTGTTTGTCAGCGCCGCCATCACCGATTGGTTCGACGGCTATCTTGCGCGCAGCTGGAAGCAGGTTACCAAACTCGGCACCATGCTTGATCCGATCGCAGACAAGGCGATGGTGGTGATCGCGCTGATGGTGATTGTGGGATATTCCAGCATGTCACCCTGGCTTGTTCTGCCCGCGACGATGATCCTGTTTCGCGAGGTGTTCGTGTCCGGCCTTCGGGAATATCTTGGTGATACGGCCGGTACGCTCAAGGTCACCCGACTGGCCAAGTGGAAAACCACCGCGCAGATGGTCGCGATTGCCGTGCTCTTTGCCCAAGGCGTGTTCGAGCACTATTTTGGTATGTCGGTCTTTGGCATGGATAATGCGCTTGTGATCGACATTCTGGACGGGCGCGAAGAAGATGTTCACGGGCTGCTTTGGAAATATAACGGTATGATCTGGGTCGGGCATGCGGGGGTCTGGCTATTGTGGCTGGCGGCGGCGCTGACATTGATAACGGGGCTTGATTACTTCAGGAAATCAATCCCACACCTGAAGGATACCCAGTGATGGATGTGCTTTATTTTGCCTGGGTTCGCGAACGCGTCGGGCATCCCAAAGACCGGATTGACACCAATCCCGCCACCGTCATGGACCTGGTGAACGATCTGCGCGCCCGCGAGCCGCGCTATGAGGCCGCTTTTTGTGATCTCGGCGCGCTGCGCGTGGCGATTGATCAGGAACTCGCGGATTTTGACGCGCCTTTAAAGGGCGCGCGCGAAGTGGCGTTTTTCCCACCGATGACAGGCGGCTAAGCCATGGATATCCGGGTACAAGAGGCCGCCTTTGATCTCGGGCAGGAAACCAACGGCTTTGCCACCCGGCAATCGGGCATGGGCGCGGTCGTGACATTCACCGGCATCGTGCGCGATCTCGACAAGGGCGCGCTGAGCGCGATGGAGATCGAGCACTATCCCGGCATGACGCAAAAGGCGCTGGAGAGCATTGCGGATGAGGCGAAGAGCCGCTGGAATTTGGGCGATGTTCTGGTCATTCACCGCTATGGGTTGCTGCGCCCTGATGAGATGATCATGATGGTGGCCACTTCGGCGCGCCACCGGGTTGATGCCTTTCAGGCCGCAGAATTCCTGATGGATTTCCTGAAATCCCGCGCGCCGTTCTGGAAGAAAGAACTCACCCAAGACGGCGCCGAATGGGTGGCCGCAAAGGACGTAGATGAAGACGCGCTCAAGCGCTGGTAAGGAGCATTGATCATGACCAGCGTCATTGATGAGTATATCGCCGATCTGACCCCCAAGGCCAAAGGCCAGATCAGAGGCACCGCCAAGCTGATGATCACCGGTCATGGCAGTGTCATGCTGGATGAAACCGGCGCGACGGCGGGCGATGATCCCGCCGATGTGGTGCTGATCGCCAGCGACGAGGTGTTTCGCAACATCCTGTCGGGCGCGCAAAACCCCATCACGGCCTATATGTCAGGCAAGCTCAAGGTCGAGGGCAACGTTCAGCGCGCGTTGAAGGTAAGCGCCATTCTGACCACTTAAATCCGCAGGAAAGGCTGGGCCAGTCGCGGGATCAGCGCGCGAAACCGCAGCGGTGCATCAGTCGCCGCAAGACAGATACAATCCGCCCCGATATCGGCCACCGGCGTGTGATTGAGATCCTCATTGGCGATCTCGATATCGCCGGGGCCGAAATGATCGACCTCATCGACAAACGCCCCCTGCAACACCAGCGTAAGCTCGGTCCCGCGATGGCCGTGATCAGGCACAGCCGCACCAGCCGGAATATAAAGAAGCCGCGCCGTCGCTGCGCGCGAGGTTGGCAGGATCGCCTGCTTGACGCCCATCCCGACCGAGCGCCAACGCACTGCATCAAGATCGCCGCCAATATAATCCAGCAAGGGTTGCGGCAGACCCGAGGCCCGGCGCCGGGGCGCGGCAGCGGCCACCGGGGCCGCGTTGCGAATGCGCCGCATCGTCGCCTCAAGGCTTCCGCTGTTCATCTCGACGCTATCACAGCTTTGCACAATCGCGCCGCCCATGGCGTCAAACGCCCCCAAACGGGCGCGACACTCGTCGCACATCGAAATATGCGTGGCCACCGTAAGGCTAAAGGCCTCTGACAGGCTACCTGCGGAATAGGCCATCAACAGCGCGTCGGTCAGGTGATGCTTGATCTGAATATCTGTCATAATAACGGTCACTTCATTGCATGGCGCAAACGATCGAGCGCCAGTCTGATACGGGATTTGATCGTGCCAAGTGGCAGGCCTGTCTGTTCGGCAATCTCGGAATGGCTGAGATCGCTGAAATAGGCCTTTTCGATCAGCACCCTTTGTTTCTCGGGCAGGGCGGCAATCGCGTCGCCCAGTTGGTCACTTTCTTCTTGCAGGGCGAGCACATCGGCCTGATCGGGTTCCGGCTCGTTGCCCCAGGTCAAATCCTCGGGCTCGGGCCGCTTTTGTTTGCGCAGCGCGTCAATCTTGCGATTGCGCGCGATGGTAAATATCCAGGTCGCGGCACTTGCGCGGGTCGGATCAAACAGGTGGGCCTTTTGCCAAAGCGTCGCCATCACCTCTTGGGCGCATTCCTCGGCCAGGGTGGCATCCGCCCCCGAACGCATCAAAAACGCCTTAACCCGAGGCGCGAAATGATGAAAAAGCCGCGCAAACGCTGCCTCATCCTGTGCCTCGCGAATTTGGGCGATGCAGGCCACCCAATCCTCGTTTTCTTTTTGCTTCCTGTCTGTCGTCGGTTTCACGTGCGCCGGTCCTGACCGTTTGCCTGATCTTTTGGCCCTTCTAGCATAGGCGGCAATCACCGGCGAGGGGGCAGGACGATCAATCAGAGCGCAATCTGTATTCATAAGCTTGTTACGGATCGAAATCCGGATCGGATCACAGTTTTACGGAATAATTCTTTCTAATCCGTTCCCACTGGCCCTGCGTATGTCTTGAATATCAATAAGAAAGTGGGTTCGCATAGCCATGCCATTTGAGACAAGCGCCGCGGCGCGCAAGACAATTGCCGTGATCGGCGCGGGTATCTCCGGGATGGGGGCGGCGCATCGGCTGGCCGACAGCCATAATGTAACCCTGTTTGAGGCCGAGCCGCGGCTGGGCGGGCATGCCCGCACCATCATCGGCTACGATCGTAACCAGCGCGTCGGGGTTTT
>CBDTZA010000082.1:0-7032 GCA_965364785.1 uncultured Roseovarius sp.
GCCAGATCGGTTTTGTCGGTCCAGAGCCGCTCGTCGATCATCGCCTGAAGGCCGGCGCCATAAGCGCCTGGTTTCGCGCCATACACCCGTGCTTGCGGGCCCTCGGTTCGCGCCTGCGCCGCCGCCGGGTTAAGGTCATCCGGTTCGTCAAGCGCCATCACGGCGCGCGCCGCGGAATCCACCAGGGCAATAAGCTGTGGGAAGGCGTCGCGGAAAAACCCCGAGATGCGCAGGGTGACATCCACGCGCGGGCGGCCCAGAACGCCTTGGGGAAGGACCTCAAACCCGGTCACGCGGCGGTTGGCGGCATCCCATTTAGGCTTGACCCCCATCAGCGCAAGCGCCTGCGCAATATCATCGCCGCCGGTGCGCATATTGGCCGTGCCCCAGGCGGTCAAAAGCATGCTGCGCGGCCAGTCACCATGGGTCTGCAGGTGCTTTTCAATCAGCAGATTTGCCGATTTCCAGCCCAGGGCCCAGGCGGTGGGGGTGGGCACGGCGCGGCTATCGACGGAAAAGAAATTGCGCCCGGTTGGCAGGACATCCAGACGCCCCCGCGTGGGCGCGCCGGATGGCGCCGGGGCGACGAACTGCCCGGAAAGGGCGGTGAGAAGGCCCGTCCCTTCCGCAGGCCCACAGGCGCACAGGGTGGGGCGGACATGGGTTTCGGCATGGGCCAGAACCGCGCGGCTTGCCGCCCCTTGCGGAGGCGTCGCGCCATCGAGAAGTTGCGCTGCCAGCTCTTCCAGCCGCTCGACCGTGTCGCCATTGCTGCGCCACGTGCCGGGGGCTGCGTCGGCCAGAACCTGCGGCTTCAGGCCTGTCCAGGGCGCGGCCATGTCGCAATCGAGCGGGTCGAACGCAAGGCCAAGATCCTGTGCTAGCGCGCGAATGATCGAGGCATCGCCGCCGACCGCCTGATCGCGCGGCACCCGCAACAGCGCCTGCAACAGATCGCGTTCCTGCCGACCCGTAGGCGATTGGCCAAAAATATGCAGCCCGTCGCGAATTTGCGCCTCTTTCAGCTCGCATAGATAGGCGTCAAGCTTGGCCAGATCACCATCTTCATTCTCCCCTGCCATGCCGACATCCTTGTCGAGACCCGTAGCCAAGCTCAAGCTAAGGATTTCGCGGCGCAGATAGGCGATGCGGCGCGGGTCAATCCCGGCGGCCTCGTAATATTCATCGACCAGCGCCTCAAGATCGCGCAGCGGCCCATAGGTTTCGGCGCGGGTCATGGGCGGGGTCAGGTGGTCGATGATCACCGCCTGCGCACGCCGTTTGGCCTGTGTGCCTTCACCGGGATCATTGACAATGAAGGGATAGACATGCGGCATCGGCCCAAGCACCGCCTCGGGCCAGCATTCCTGGCTAAGGGCCACCGCCTTGCCGGGCAGCCATTCCAGATTGCCATGTTTGCCCATATGCACGATGGCATGGGCGCCAAATTGATGGCGCAGCCAGAAATAGAACGCCAGATAGTTATGCGGCGGTACCAGATCGGGCGAATGATAGGTGTCTGTGGGGTCGATATTATAGCCGCGCGCCGGTTGCACGCCGACAACGACATTGCCAAATTTGAGCACCGAAAGGCTGAAATGCCCGCAACCCACCGCGCCGGGGGTAAAGAACGGATCGGTCTCGGGCTTGCCCCATCGTGCCTCGACCGCTTCGCGCAGCGCCCAGGGCAGGCGGCCATAATCGATTTGATAATCGGCCATAGACAGGCTGACGCCGCCCTGCCGCTCGGCCCGGTCGGTCAGCCAATTGGTCGGCCCCGCCATCACCGCCTGCATCAGGGCATCGCTGTCGTCCGGGGCATTCGTGACCTGATACCCGGCATCGGCCAAGAGGCCCAGCACATGCACAGTAGCTGCGGGCGTATCAAGGCCGACGCCATTGGCCAGCCGACCGTCTTTATTGGGGTAATTGGCAAGGATAAGCGCAACCCGCCGCTCGCCCACGGCGGTATGGCGCAGGCGCGCCCAGTTAAGCGCAAGCTCGGCCACGAATTCCACCCGGTCGCCTTGGGCGCGGTAGGTGGCGATAGGGCATTCGGTGGCCTCGTCAAAGAACGCTTCACCCTTGAAACTGATTGCGCGGCTCAGGACACGACCGTCGACTTCGGGCAGGGCAACGTTCATCGCAATGTCGCGACCCGACAGCCCGCTCAGCCCCTCAGACCAGGCCTCTTCGCTGGACCCGGCGAGCACCACCTGAAACACCGGCGCGGCATTGGCGGCGGGCATGGTGAGCGGGTTCACCGGGCTGTCATCGCCCGCATGCGGCGAGCCGACAGCGAAGGAGGTACAATTCAGGATCACCGAGGGCGTGGCCTCGGTAAAAAGATGGTTCAGCGTGGCGGTCGAGATCGGGTCTTTCAGAGAGGCCACGAAAATCGGCAGCGGGTTTAACCCTGAGCGCAACAGTGATTTGACCAGCCGGTTGATCGGATTGAGACCGGCCCCCTGCACCAAAGCGCGGTAAAAGATCACCGGCACGACGGGGTGATCGGGCCCCCATGCGGCGCGAGCAGCGTCCAGACCGGCCACGCCTGCACCCGGCCAATAGACCCCTGCGCGCAACAGCGGGCTTGCTGCGGCGGGTTTCTCGCATCCCTCAACCATCGACCTGGCGTAACTCAGAAAATTCGCAGAATTTTCGGGGCCGCCCTCGACCAGATAGGCCCAGAGGGCATCATAATCTTCGTCCGCAACCGTCGAGAGGCCGCGCAGATCGGCGTCGGGTTTGTCATCTCCGGGCAAAAGCGCCAGCGGCACGCCCGTCTCGTGACAGCGCGCGGCAAACTGTTCGGCGCCGTATTTCCAATAGCCCGTACCGCCGAGGACCCGTGCGATCACCAGCCGCGATTTGGTGACGCAATTCTCCAGATGCAGATCGACCGACATCGGGTGTTGCAGATGGGTAAGATTGGCCAGCCGCAAACTGGGGGCCTCAGCCATCTCGGCGCGCGCGCTGCTCAGCGCCGCAAGTTCGGTATCGGCGGCCGAGACAAACACCACATCCGCCGGGCTTTGGCCCAGATCGACGGGTTCTTTGCCATCATCAATAGCTCCGGGGCTGGCGGCAAGAAGATGCATCAGGCGGTTCCAGCTTGATTGAGGGGGCAGATTGCGGCAATAGCAGTGCAACGGCTGCGAATGGTGCGGCCCCCGACCGAAAGGGCAAGATCATGGATAAAAACAAAGCGCTTGGCGCCGCCAAAAAAGGCAACAGAACCCCCCGCCACAAAGAGCATAACGCGCCCGGTGGTCCCAAGAACCCGTTTGGCAATCGCCAGACCAAGGAAGAGTTGATTGCCAAGCTGAAAGAGCAGGCCGAAAAGAAAAAGTCTGACTAGGCTCATAGGGCCTTTTCCATAAAGATCGACGAGGGCGCGGCATGGTACGCGCCAAACGGGCCACGCGTCACATAACCGTGGCGCGCATAAAGCCGGTGCGCGGCGTGCAAAACGTTGCCGGTTTCCAGCCGCAACACCGGCAAGTCATGCGCGCGCGCCTCATCCTCGATCTGGCGCAGAATGGCGTCGGCCACGCCTTTGCCGCGGGCAGCTTCGTCCACGAACATGGATTTCACCTCGCCGTACTCGTCCTTGAGGGCTAGCGCGCCGGTGCCGACAATTGTGCCGTCAATCCGTGCGGCAAAGAACCGGATATCGTCGGTGCAAAGCTCATCTATATCGAGGAAAAAGTTGTCCTCGGGCGGAAAGAGCGATTGCATCAACGCATGGCTGGCCCGCAAAAGAACGCTTGCCTCCGGGTCCTTTGGGCTGGCCTTCGCGACGATGATCATGCGCTAAGCGCGGTTTCGATCGCCGCCCGGTCAAGCCCGGCCTGTCCGATCACCACAAGCCGGGTTTCGCGCGGCTGGGTGCCGAAGGGCTGATCAAAATAGGTGTCAACGCGCGGCCCGACCGCTTGCAATGTCAGGCGCATCGGCTTGCCGGTGACAGCGGCAAACCCCTTGAGGCGCAGGATATCATGGGCGCGGATCACATCGGCCACCTGTCGCGCAAAGCCCGCAGGATCGGCGATTTCGGGGCGGGTGACGACGAAGCTTTCAAAGGCGTCATGGTCGTGATCGTGGTGGTCGTGATCATGCTCGTCGTCGTCATCATGGTCGTGGTGGTGATGGTGAAGCTCGTGACGGCCCTCCATATCGGCCTCGGCGCCGATGCCCTGACCCAAGAGCACATCAACCGGTAGCGCGCCCATGGTCGATGTCACCACCTGTACACCATCGCGGCTACCCTTGCGCAGACGGGTCACAAGCGTCGCCATCTCGCCCGCGTCAAGCAGATCGGATTTGTTGACCACGATCATATCGGCACAGGCCATCTGATCCTCGAACAGCTCGGAGAGCGGCGTCTCGTGGTCGAGGTTTTCGTCCATCTTGCGCTGTGCATCCACGGCGGCGACGTTATGGGCAAAACGGCCCTCGCTGACGGCCTTGCCATCGACCACGGTGACCACGGCATCGACGGTGACACGGGTCGAGATTTCCGGCCAGTTGAAGGCGCGTATAAGCGGTTGCGGCAGGGCCAGACCCGAGGTTTCGATCACGATATGATCGGGGGCATTTTCACGATCCAGCAGCTTTTGCATGGTCGGGATAAAGTCTTCGGCGACGGTGCAGCAAATACAGCCATTGCTAAGCTCCATCACATCCTCCTCGGCGCAGCCCTCAATGCCACAACCCTTGAGGATATCGCCATCGACGCCAAGATCGCCGAACTCGTTGATGATAAGGGCGATGCGGCGACCGCCTGCATTTTCCAGCATATGCCGGATCAGCGTGGTCTTGCCTGCGCCCAGAAAGCCGGTCACGACAGTGGCGGGGATTTTTGCGGACATGGTCAATAGCTCCTTGAAAGGCTTGCGTTGGGGCGGGCAACCGGCCTAATCCCGCAATAAAGGGGATCGGCGATGTCGCACCGGATTGTGGTTTGTTCTACATGTGATGGCACGGATGGCAAAAGCTTTGCTGCGACGTTGCGCGTGGCCCTGTCCGAGCGCGCCATGGCGTTCGAGGTGCAGGACCACGATTGCATGTCCAATTGCGGCCGCCCCTTGAGTGTTGCGTTCTCGGCGCCGGGCAAGGCCACGTATCTTTTTGGCGATATCGACCCCACCCGCGATCTTGCCGATACGCTGGCCTTTGCGGCACTATATGCCGCCAGCGGCGATGGCTGGATCGAGGATGCGCGTGCCGCCGGGCGCCTGCGCCATTGTCTGGTGGGGCGGGTGCCGGCCTGACGGGTCATTCGATCACCAGCTCGGCAGTGGCCTCAATCGGTGCGCCGTTCAGCGATAGTTGGCTATGATCATTGGCATTAAGGGTCACACGAATGTCGTGGCGTCCCGGTGGCAGCGCATCAAGCTGAATCCACGGCCCATAGGTACGCGCGATCTTCACGCCGTTCAGATAGACATGCGCATGGCCCTGACCGGGGACATGCGGGCCATTCACCGCCTCGGGGGCAAAGGTGAAATTGGTGATCTCGATATGCAGGTTGCGGCTTTGGGGCCCGTCGGGATGCAGGCTTAGCGTGAGTTGCGGCGTTGGGCCGGTCACATCGGTCAGCTTGGCGTGATCCGGTCCGGTGGCGGCGTGATCATGGGCCGCGTGATCATGCACAGCGCCTGCCGTTGCATGCTCATGCCCGGCAAGCTCTGCCCCCGTGGTGGCAGCCAGAAGAAAGCCAAAGCCGACGCCGAAAAACAGCCCGATCAGCAGAAAGGCAAAGGTTTTTGGCATGGCAGGGCTCCTTGGTGTAACGACCCCGGCGATTGCCCGCCGGGGGATGGTGCTTAGGCCTCAGTGCTTTCGCGAGCCCAGAAATATCCCGCCAGCGTGCCCAAAAGCGCCCATGCCGCCAATCCGACGCCAAGCGCGCGGGTGGCGAAAAGCGACGCGAGTTCCGGCGGGACCGGCCCGGCGAAACTCTCTGGATGTGGCGCGCCGATCACATGCGGCGCCAGCAAAAGCGCAATTGCCGCCGCGATCATCACCGGCGCGCGGCCAAAAGCGATCAGCGCAAGCGCCAGTGCCGTGGCGATCACCGTGCCCCACCACCAGATCTGGCGGGCGGTGAGGTCGGTATAGGCGGCGCCGGGCACCTCGGGGGGCAGCGATATGGCGGGGGCGAAATGCAGGGCCACAAAGCCCGCCACACCCCAGATCAGACCGGTGCGCGCAGTGATCACTGCGCCGCGCTCTGCCGCAAGTCCCATGCAGGCGACAAGAACAAGGCCGTAGCCCACATAAACCAACGCCGAGAATAACAGGCTGAGCCCGTCGCGCATCGCATCAAACCCCGGCAATTCAGGGCTGGCACTTACTGCGCCGCCCCCGAAATGCACAAGATCGCCCGCCTCATACAACTCGGCATGCAAAAGCACCGGCTGAATGAACATCAACTGCAGCAGGGCGGCTATCAGCCCTGTGCAGAACCCAGCGAACAACGCGCTGGTCACAATTTTGGAAAACATGGCTTAGTGGCAGGGAAAGCCGGTCGCGTGGCGCACATCATGCGCCGCGTCATGCAGGGCAGAGGCCTGAACATGACCTGCGATCGTGACGATGCCCAGCCCGAGGACCATGGCGGCGACAAACGGCAGAACGGTGGATTTAGCGGCGGTTTGAACCAGTGCAGTCATAGCAGTATCTCCTTTACACCTCTCACCCGAGGCGGGATTGACAAACGCAGGGCTGGTCTCCTGGCTCGCGGGTCGTTGCCTTACTGCCGCCTTCCCAGGTCTTGCGACCCAGTGGCATATGGCAGGGGCTCACCGCTTACAGTCGCGGGGGCGGCTGAAGAGTAGGCGCCCTGCTTGGGTCCACCATCACTTCATTCCCAATTCATCCCCAGGCGCTTTGCACCTTTAGCGGGGAACCTTGCTCCTCCGGTATGAAGCGCGGCGCGAGTTGCGTCAAGGTTGATTCCGACCGCTTCGGGTCTTTCCGCGTCACGTGTTTCGGCGGGGTTTTGCCGGGGTTTGCGCAATATCA
>CBDTZA010000083.1:0-7029 GCA_965364785.1 uncultured Roseovarius sp.
CATCGCCCGGCTTTATGCCTTTACCAACACGTTGGCGCGCTCAAGCGCGGGTAGGGCCGCCAAGACCCAGGCGATCCTTGGATTGGCACAGTTGATGTCACCGATGACGCCGCATCTGGCCGAAGACCTCTGGGCGATGCTGGGGGGCGAGGGGCTTGTCGCGACCGCGCCCTGGCCATTGGCCGACCCGGCCATGCTGGTGGATGAAAACGTCACCCTGCCGATCCAGATCAACGGCAAACGGCGCGCGGAAATCAGCGTTCCGCATGATATGCCAAAGTCAGAGGTTGAAAAAATCGCTCTGGCCCACGATGCTGTGATCAAGGCGCTGGATGGGGCCCAGCCCAGGAAAATCATCGTCGTCCCCGGACGGATCGTGAATGTTGTCATTTAACCGCCGCCATCTGCTTTTGCTGGGCGCCGCAGCCCTTGGGGCCTGCGGGTTCACCCCGGCCTATGCGCCAAACGGGGGGGGCGATGTCCTTCGGGGGCAGGTCGAGATTGACGCGCCCAATACCCGTGCCGGGTATCTTCTGACCCGCGCGCTTGAGGGTCGCTTTGGCCGGACCTCTGCGGGGCGCTACGGGCTTAGCTATGGTATCGAGACCCGCCAGGATTCGATCGCGATCAGCGCCAGTAACGTTGCCACGCGGTTTAACGTTCTGGGCAAGGTCACCTATGCGCTGCGCGATCTGCAAACCGGGGCGGTTGTGACCTCGGGCAAAGTCGACAGCTTTACCAGCTATTCCGCCTCGGGCACGCCGGTGGCCACGTTGGCCGCGGAACGCGATGCTGAAACGCGCCTGATGAATATTCTCAGTGAGCAGATAAGCACCCGCCTTCTGGCCGCCGCGCCAAACCTGCCGGAATGAAACTTTCGCCCCGTGATGCGCCGCGCTATTTTGCACGGCCCGAACCGGGGCGCACCGGCTTGTTGATCTATGGCCCCGATGCCATGCGTGTTGCCCTTAAACGACAAGAGGTGATTGCCGCCCTGATCGGCCCCACCGGCGAAGAAGAAATGCGCCTGACCCGCATGAGCGCGGGTGATCTGCGCAAGGACCCCGCGTTGTTGCTTGACGCCATCAAGGCACAGGGGTTTTTCCCCGGCCCCCGCGTCGCCTTTGTCGAAGAGGCGACCGAGGTGCTGTCCGCCCCGATCCTGAGCGCGCTTGCCGATTGGCAAGAGGGCGACGCCCAGATAATCGTGAGTGCGAATCAACTGAAGGCGACATCGAAACTGCGCAAGGCGTTCGAGGTGCACCCCAACGCCTATGCCGCCGCGATTTACGACGATCCGCCCTCGCGCGCCGAAATCGAGGCGTCACTGGCCAAGGTTGGTCTGCGCAATGTCGGCTCTGACGCGATGACCGACCTGACGGCGCTGGCGCAAGACCTTGATCCCGGTGATTTCCGCCAGACCATGGAAAAGCTTGCGCTTTATAAGCTGGGCGATGACACGCCAGTGACCGCCGATGACATCACCGCCTGTGCGCCCGCCTCGACCGAGGCCGATCTTGATGATGTCCTCAATATCGTCGCCGAAGGGCGTTCGCCCGAAATCGGCCCGGTGATGCGGCGGCTCAAGGCACAGGGCGCACAGCCGGTGACGCTTTGCATCGGGGCCACCCGCCATTTTCGCGCGCTTTATACGGCGGCCTCTGATCCGGGTGGCGCGGCGCAGGGCATTGGCCGCATGCGCCCGCCGATCTTTGGCCCGCGCCGTGACCGCATGCTGCGTCAGGCGCAAGGCTGGGGCGCGCCAAAGCTTGAACAGGCGCTGACGATTCTCACCGATACCGATCTGCAATTGCGCTCTGCCGGGCAACGCGCGCCCGGCATGGCCCTTGTCGAGCGCGCCCTGATCCGGCTGGCGATGCTCGCCGCGATGCGCTAGGCCGTTACGTCCTTTGTTCCGCGCTATGGCATTGCACCTGCTCGCCCTTTAGGCGAAGCTGCGCCAACCACTCATAACAGGGATATTTCGTATGTATGACGTCATCGGCACCCGCGCCAGCCGCGCCTTTCGCGTGCTTTGGATGCTAGAAGAACTTGGCCAGGACTATAATCACATCCCGGTCGCGCCCGGCTCGCCTGAGGCGCTTGCCGCAAACCCGTCGGGCAAGATCCCGGCGCTGCGCGATGGTGATGCGGTGCTGACCGATTCTGCCGCGATCATGACCTTTCTGGCCGACAAGCACCGCGCGCTGACCAATGCCCCCGGCACCATCGCGCGCGCCCGTCAGGATGCGTTCACCCACCAGATTCTGGATGATATCGACGGCGTTCTCTGGGCCGCCGCGCGCCACAGCTTTGTTCTGCCCGAAGAACAGCGTGTGCCAGCCGTCAAGGAATCCCTCAAATGGGAATATGCCCGCAATATCGCCCGCATCTCCGACGCCCTTGAGGGGCCGTTTCTGATGGGCGAAGAGATGACTGTGCCGGATATTCTTTTGACCCATTGCATTGGCTGGGCGCAAAAGGCGGGCTTTGCGGATGCCGGCGACAAACTGAACGCGTACGCGGCAACCATCATGGAGCGTCCGGCCTTTCAAAAGGCGGCAGCCCTTCCCTGATAGACGGCGGCGTGGCGACCGGCCCAACGCCCGGTCGAGAGGCAAGCGGTCAACAGATAGCCACCTGTCGGCGCCTCCCAATCCAGCATCTCTCCGGCGGCAAAAACGCCGGGGTGGTGGCGGAGCATCAAGCCATGATCCAAGGCCTCAAAGCGCAGGCCACCGGCGGTTGAAATTGCCTCATCCATCGGGCGCATGCCACTCAGGTTTATGGTTAAGGATTTGAGCCGTTTTGCCGGATGCTCGGGCAGGGGGCGGCCAAATTCCATCAACAGCGCCTGTTTCACCGCATCCAGTCTCAGCGCCTTGCGCAGCCGGTTTTGCAGGCTGTCGCGCCCTCTGACCTTGTTCAGTTTCCCGGCGATCTGCGCCTCTGTCATGTCGGGCAAGAGGTCAAGCACCAAGGGTGCGCCATCGCGCAGCGCGGCACTTACCTCATAAATCCCACCGCCCTCTAATCCGCTGGCGGATATGACAAATTCACCGCGCGAGCGATGTAACCCGGCGCTAAGCGCGACCCCTTTGACCGGTTGCCCGAAATGGCGCGTCATATGGGCGGACCAATCAACCAGAACCCCCATATTTGCAGGCCGAAACGCGGCGATGTCGTTAGGGTTCAGGTATTTTGCCCAGTCCCCGTTTGACCCCAGGCGCGCCCAGCTTGCGCCGCCGCAGGCCAGAACCGTCACATCCGGGGTTACCCTTTGCACCCCCTCGGGCGTGTCAAACACAAGCCCCTCATCCCAGCCGGTCCAGGTCCAGCGGGTGCGGATCTCGACCCCGGCATCGCGCAGCTGATTTAACCACGCACGCAACAACGGCGAGGCCTTCATCGCGCGCGGAAAAACCCGCCCCGTGGTGCCGGTAAACAGGTCCTGCCCCAACCCGCGCGCCCAATCCTGCACCGCGTCTGGCCCAAACTCGGCCAGCATCGGGCGCAGCCATGTGGCGGCCTCGCCGTAAGCGGCAAGAAAGCCGTCAAACTCTTCGGCCTTGGTCAGGTTCAACCCGGATTTTCCCGCCATCAAAAACTTGCGCCCGACCGAAGGTTTGCCCTCGGCCACCACAACCCGATGCCCCGCGCGAACCAGCTCGCCCGCCGCCATCAGGCCCGCAGGCCCAGCCCCGATGACAAGTGCCTGTGTCATAAGATCGGGTTTAGCCCTTTGTGATGCACGACGCGCTGTGGATAGGGGATTTCGATATCGTTGGCCTTGAGAACGTTCCACACGGCAAACAGCACATCAGAGCGGTATTTCTGTGTCAGGTCCTCGATCCCCTCAACCCAGTATTCCACCGAGAATTCCACGCCGCTATCGGCAAAGGCCTTAAGCTCGCATTCGGGGCCATCAGGCTCTTGCAGGATAAAGGGTAGCTTGCGCATGGCGGCCTCGATCAGGGCGGGGATCAGGTTGATATCGGACTCATAGCTGACGGAAAACGCCGCCTCATAGCGGTGGCGCTTACCGGCATCGGAATAATTCACCACCCGGCTGGTGATGAAATCCTCATTTGGCACCACGATCCAGCGCCCGTCGATGGTTTCCAGAATGGCGGCGCGGGCGGTCATCTTAAAGATCGTGCCCTCTTCGCCGTTGTCCAGCACGACGTAATCACCAACCGTTGTCTGGCCCTCCAGAAGAAGGATGACACCGGAGACGAAATTCGCCGCGATCTGTTGCAGACCAAGCCCGATGCCGACACCAAGCGCACCGCCCAAGACGGCGATTGCCGTGAGGTCGATGCCCATGATCGACATCAGCAACAGGAAAGCCGCGCCGAAGATCACGATCTGACTGGCCTTCATCGCAAGCTCACGCGTGGCGGGGCGCAATTCGTCCTGGCGCTTGATATAGTCCTCGGACTGAGTGTGCGACCAACGCCCCAACCAGAACAAAAGCGCGCCCGAGACGGCCCCGCGGATCAGTGCGAGGGCTGAAAAGCTGATATTGCCAAGATCGACCGAAACCGCCGCCAGCTTGGCGTTGGCAACCCCCAGAAGGCCGAAGAGATAAAGAAAAGCGACCGGCATAAGCACAAACCGCCCCAGCACGCGCAGGAACGGATCGGTCAGAATTTCGCGCACGAAGAGCCGCGCCGCCAGAAACAGGAACAAGCGCTTGCCAAAGGCAATCACCTCGCCCGAGCCAAAGATCGAGCGGGTTACGCTTTCCCCGATCCCGGTAAGGCCATAGGCCAGAAGCGGCATCAACAGCGGCAGGAAGATCAGCACAAAGCGCCGCGCCGAGGCGATGATGTTCTCCTGTCCTGCGGGCGGCATCAAAAGCCGGATCAGCGCAGGGCTCAGGCGGCGGCCGATCAGCACGGCCAAAAGATAGGCGGCGACCAAAAGCGCGAACTGTGACCATGCGGCGGGACTCAAAAGCCAGCCCTCGGCCATCTCCCAGCCTTTAAGCACATACCCCATTGCCTGGGTGATAATTTCTGGCTGCCCGTCCATCACATACCTCTTGTCTTTTGACCCTTGCGCGCCATCCTCTTGCCCGGAGCCGACGAAAGGATCAAGCCATAGCGTCAGAATTACCGATCTGCCCGCTTTGTGGGCGCGCAATCCCGCCGGGGGCGCGGCAAAGCCTGCACCACCTTGTGCCTAAACTTAAGGGCGGCAAAGGGGACGCAAGCGCTAGCCACGCAGACCCTGGAAAATTCGCAGAATTTTCGGTTTCCTTTTCTTCTGCGAAGAAAATGGCCGCCAGCCCAAAGCGTTAAACTGTGCCGCAGCAAAGCTGTTTGATCGCCATCGCATGTTTCGGGCTTGCGGCGAGCGCATCCCCGGCCAGATCCTGCGCCGTCTGGATCAGGGTGTCGGGCGCGACAACCCGGTCGAAAAGCCCCCAGCTCAGCGCCTCTTCGGTTGTTACCCTGGCCCCCGCCAGCAGGATCATCCGTGCCCGTGCTGACCCAATCAGCGCCGTAAGGCGCGCGGGGTCACTGGGTTGGGGCAAAAAACCGAGCTTCATCACCGGATAAAACGCGCCTGCCCCCTCAACCGTGATGCGGATGTCACAGGCCAGAACCATGCCCATTGCGCCACCTGCGACCGTGCCGTTGAGCGCGGCAATGCTCAGCCCCGGCAGGGCCGCGATCGCCCCGGACAGGCGTTCCCATTGCGGGCTGATGGCCAGACCGGCGCGTGCGGCCGCCAGATCGGCCCCGGCGGAAAACACCTTACCCGCGCCGGTCAGCACGAACACCCGCGCGCCTTGCGCGGCCTCGGCGATATCGGCCAGTTCTGCCAACATCGGCTCGGTCAGGGCATTGGCCTTGTCCGATCGGTTGAGCGTTGCGGTCCAAAGCCCACCGTCACGCGTCAGCGTAACAAGGCCAGAGCCGCTCACATCAGGCCCACGCGCCTGCGAATATCCTCAAGGCGCAGCGAGATTTCCTGACCGATAAATTCATCTGCCGCCGCACTGCACATCCACAAAAGCGCCTTAGCGGGCCAGTCGGGCGGGATGTGATCGGACCAGTCGAGCTGACTGATGGCGTTGACGCCGCTTTTCTTGATCTCGCGCTGCATATCGGTGGCCACCGTGCCCGGCGAGAGGCCCATCACCCGAATGCCATGCTCGCGGTTTTCAAGATCGGCGCAGCGGCTCAGCATGGCGGCCCCGGCCTTGGAGGCGCAATAGGCGCTCCAGCCCTCAAGCGCGCTATGGGCAGCGCCCGAACTTACGGTGATGATCGTGCCCGCGCCTTGCGCCAGCATGCTGGGTAGGGCGGCGCGCATACCGTTGAACACTCCCTTGAGGTTCACGTCGATGGCGTGGCCCCAGCTGTCGGGATCGGCGGTGCTGAGCGAGGTGATCGGATCGATCACCCCGGCATTGCCGATCAGCACGTCAAGCCGCCCAAAGGCGGTGTGACAGGCCGCGACCGCCGCCTCGACCTCCCAATAGCGGCTGACGTCGCAGGGAATGGCGATGGCGCGTTCGCCGATTTCACCGGCAAGATCGGCCACCGCATCGCCATTGCGCGCGGCAAGCGCCACATTGGCCCCGGCTGCGGCAAAAACCCGCGCAGTGGCGGCGCCGATTCCTTTGCTGGCGCCGGTGATCAGAACGCATTTGCCCTGCATGGTCATGGTATTCCCCTCGGTTGTCTGCCCCTAACCTAATCCCCACCCGGCCCAAGTTCCAGCCAGATCACCACTTGACCCGGCCTGCCCGACAGCCGAAGCTATGGCCGAATTCGAATTTGAAAGGTATCATCATGGCTGTCATTCGCCCCCTCATCGCCTCGGCGGCGCTGGTTTCTCTTGCGCTCAGTGGCACGGCGGCGCTTGCCGATGTCACGTCCGAGCAGGTCTGGCAGGATTGGAAGGCCTATCTCAACACCTTCGGATATGAGGTCACCGGCGACGAGCGGCAATCGGGCAATACCCTTGCCATCAGCAATATCGCCATGACCGTGACTGTGCCCGACACGCCGG
>CBDTZA010000084.1:0-7010 GCA_965364785.1 uncultured Roseovarius sp.
TATCGCTATGAGGGCGCCGATATCGGCATTCTTGTGACGCGCGGCCGCTCAATGACCAAAAGCTTCCAGCTTAACGAGCGGGCGAAAAAGTGGATCCATGGCATCAAACAAACCGTCGCGGGTAAGCCGTTGCCGGTTGCGAATGCGGGGCCTGCCCTGGCGGATCCGGCGTTCAAAATCATGTAAGGAACTTGCGATGCTCTGGCGCGCATTAAGCGAAGACATGCCCGGCCCGAAATGGGCCGGGCTTTTCGCCGAATATTGGCCCGATTACAAGCGCTGGTGGCTCAAAGAAGGAGACGCGGCGCGGCCCAAATACCTTGAAAGCCGTCGCGCGCTTGAGCAGCATATGCCCGAGATCGTGCCGCTTTACGATGACTTGTGCGAATTGGCCGGTGGCGGCGATCAGGCGGCGCGGTTTCTAAGCTTTTATTGCCCGCCGCCCTATCTTTCGGGCTGTAGTCAGGCGATCTGGACCGGCAAAGAACCCGTTCTTGTGCGCAATTACGACTATAATCCCAACGCTTTTGACAGTCTGATCCTGAAGACCGGCTGGCAGGGGCGGCGCGTTATCGGCACCTCGGATGGCCTCTGGGGGCTGGTGGACGGGATGAATGATGCGGGGCTTGCGATCTCACTGACCTTTGGTGGTCGGCGTGTGGTCGGCGAGGGGTTCGGCGTGCCGCTGATCATGCGCTATGTGTTGCAAACCTGCGAGACCGCCAAGGAAGCCGGCGCCGTGCTGGCCCGTGTGCCAACACATATGAGCTATAATGTCACCGTGCTTGATGCCAAACGGCACTATCTGACCGCGATGATGGCGCCCGACCGCCCCGCGGTGATCACCCATGCTGCGGTGGCAACCAACCATCAGGAAAACGTCGAATGGGTCAGCCATGCACGCTTTACCGCCACGGTCGAGCGCGAGCGTTTCCTGCTTCAGCGTCTGACCCTGCACCGCGATCCTGAAGACAAGTTCATCAACGCCTTTTTGCGCCCACCGCTTTATTCCACCGCCTTTGATGCCGGGTTCGGCACGCTTTATACCGCCGTCTATCGCCCACGTCTGCAACAGATGGAGATCCGCTGGCCGGGCACGGTCTGGCCGCAGTCGATGGATCATTTCCAAGAAGGGGGCCGCCGGGTACAAATACCGGGCGCCGCATAGGAGACACGCATGTCGCATATTTTCCCACGCCATACCAAGCAATTGCCCCCGGTCGCCGTGCGCGGAGAGGGGTGTTATCTTTATGACGCCAGCGGCAAGCAATATCTTGATGCCTCGGGCGGGGCTGCGGTGTCGTGCCTTGGGCATGGCGACCAGTCGATCATCGACGCGGTCAAGGCACAGCTTGACAACCTAGCCTATGCCCATACCGGGTTTTTCACCTCTGAGCCCGCTGAGACGCTGGCCGATCTTCTGATTGCCCATGCACCGGGCGATCTTGACCGGGTCTATCTGGTGTCGGGCGGGTCCGAGGCGATGGAATCGGCGCTCAAGCTGGCGCGGCAGTATTTCGTTGAAAAGGGCGAGACCAAACGTGGTCGCCTGATTGCCCGCAAGCAAAGCTATCATGGCAACACCATGGGCGCGCTATCGGCTGGCGGCAATGCCTGGCGGCGGGCACAGTTCGGCCCGCTTCTGATCGACATGAGCCATATTGATCCCTGCTATGAGTACCGCCTCAAACGCGATGACGAGACACTGGAAGACTACGGCCTTCGCGCCGCAAACCTTCTGGAAGAAGAGCTTTTGCGCGTCGGGCCGGAAAATGTCATGGCCTTTGCCGCCGAGCCGGTTGTCGGTGCCACCGCTGGCGCGCTGACCGCCGCGCCAGGGTATTTCAAACGTATCCGCGAAATTTGCGATCAATACGGTATTCTGCTGATCCTCGACGAGGTGATGTGTGGCATGGGCCGCACCGGAAGTCTGTTTGCTTGCGAACAAGATGGCATATCGCCAGATATTCTGTGCATTGCCAAGGGCTTGGGTGCCGGATATCAGCCGATTGGCGCGATGCTGTGCTCTCGTCAAATCTATGAGGCCATCGAAAACGGCAGCGGGTTTTTCCAGCACGGGCACACCTATCTGGGTCACCCAACTGCCGCCGCCGCCGGTGTTGCCGTGGTCAGCGCGATGTTAGAGCGCAACCTGATCCCGCGTGTGAAAGCCCAAGGCGAGCGGCTTATGGCGGCACTTGAGGCCCAGTTTGGCCAGCATCCAAATATTGGCGATATTCGGGGCAGGGGCCTGTTTCAGGGGGTCGAGCTTGTGGCGGATCGCGAGACCAAAGCGCCGTTTGATCCGGCGCGCAAAATCGCAGGGCGGATCAAGACAGCGGCGTTCGAGGCCGGTCTGATCTGTTACCCGATGAGCGGCACCATTGATGGGCAAAGCGGCGATCACGTGTTGCTGGCCCCGCCCTTTATCATCAGCGACGATCAGATCGACGAGTTGGTGCAAAAGCTGTCGGGCGCCATCGACACGGCCCTGCGCGCCTGACGGACCGACTGTCAATCGCGTCTCGCATCCAGCTTTGCAGATGCATGACCGGATGTTCAGAATTCAAGCCGCAATTGGCCCCATCGGAAGGTTTGTGCTTAGGATTCCGTTAAGGCGGACCGGTATGAGAACGGTTATGTTCCCCCTGTTTTTCCTGGTCAACCTGTAAGCTGTTGATCTTGCGCCGCCCAGTTGTTTTGTGGCTTGTCCAGCCGTCATTCCGACCTCGACAAGGTTTTGTAGTGCCAAGACTGATTGCCGGAGCAAGAGGTGGTTTTCCGGGCTGCTAAGCCTTGCTATCGTCTGCACCTTTGGTGCCATTTCTTGTCTTAGGCTGAGGTCGGCTCCCATGCGATAAGGGAGCCGCTGCCCGGCACCTTAGGTATGCCGGGCAGCGGCGGGGGACGGATCGAAATCACTTATGATACAGAGGACGGGCTGCCGACTGTCGAACTCACGGATCAGGCTGCCAATGCCTTGATAACAGCAGATGGCGTTGATCTGGTGCGCGTTCTGAACGCAGCAGGTCAAATCTCGATATCCGACATCCGGCTGGTCGAATTCATCTGAAAACAGAAGGCCCCCGGACCGTTCGGCCTTTCTACTCTTTACGCTCTTGCTATCATGTCTGCTTGGAAACAACAGTTCGCGCAGAAGATACTGCCGATTACCGGTGAACTCGTGGCTGAATGCTATATGGTCGTCGCGAAGGTGTGGCACAGGTCGAGGCCTATAATTTGAACCAGAGATCATTTGAATGGCGCCCCTCCACAAAGGTACTTGACCCGCAGGGCGGCGGCGCGCCGGACGAGGCGATGATGCGCCTTCGCGCACTGGTCTGCGACACCGCCTCGATTGCGGTCTCTGCATCCGGCGTTGTGCCACTCGACATTCCGCCGACAGATACAAACCGCTATCTTCATTGCGCGACCTCTGGCTCTACCGGTCAATCCAAGGGCATCCGGCGCACGCAATCCTCCTGGATCCAAAGCTTTGTGGTCAACGGTCGGGTGCTTGGGCTATCGCCACAGGATTGCGTCGCGGTGTTTGGCACGCTGGTGCATTCGCTGGTTCTTTACGGCACATTAGAGGCGGCCTATCACGGCGCGCGCATCCTTGGTCTGCACGGCATTCGCCCTGACCGCCAGCTTGATGCACTTGCGCGGGATCAGGCGACGATCCTTTATATAACGCCGACACAGCTTGGCCTGCTGTGTGGGAATGGCGTGCGCGCGGCGGCCTCGGTGCGCCATCTTCTTGTCGGCGGCGGCCAGCTTGGCGATCAGGTATACGATGCCGCCACCCGAACCTTTCCAAACGCAAGGCTGATCCAGTTCTATGGCGCGACCGAGACAAGCTTTATCGCGTGGTCGGATGCGAACACGCCGCATGGCTCGGTCGGAGTGGCCTATCCCGGTGTCACGATTTCCATCCGCGATGATCAGGGCGGCGAGACCGACAAGATTGGCGAAATCTGGGTCAAAAGCCCCTATCTCTTTGACAGCTACGCAAGCGGTCAAAGTGCCGATACCCGGTGGGACGGCGACTATCTTTCCATCGGCGAGCTGGGACGGCTTGATACCAATGGCAACCTGTTTATTGCGGGGCGCAAAAGCCGGATGGTGACAATCTCTGACACCAATGTCTTTCCCGAAGAGATCGAGACCTATCTGGCGCAAACGCTTGGCGCCGATGGCGTCGCGGTGATCCCCCTGTCTGATGCAAAGCGCGGCAGCCGCCTTGTGGCGGTGGTCGCCGGCACCGATCCCGCGATCACCGAACAAGAGGTGCTGCGCCTGTGCCGTCGGGATCTTGGCCCGCTCCGCGCTCCGCGCCGGGTGCATTTCGTGCCCAGCCTTCCGATGCTGCCCGCAGGCAAACCCGACTATTGCGCGATCCGCAAGTGGGTCGAGGCCGCCACATGACCCAGAGCTATATCATCGCCGCCAAGCGATCCGCAGTTGCCCCAGTGAACGGCGCCTTCGCGCATCTGGAGTTTTATGACCTCGCCGCCCCGGTGATCCGCGCCTGTCTTGCGGCTTGCGATCTGACCCCCGAGGATGTGGGCGAACTGATAGTTGGCAACGGCCTTGGCGCGGGCGGTAATCCCGCGCGGCTTTGTGCCTTGGCGGCGGGCCTGCCCGACCGGGTGGCGGGGCTTTCGATTGACCGGCAATGCGCCAGCGGCTTGGACGCGCTTAATCTGGCCGATGCGATGATCCGCTCTGGTCAGGCAGATGTCGTTGTCGCCGGCGGGGCCGAGAGCTATTCACGCCGCCCCGAGCGCACCCGGACCTTTGCCGACAAACGGCCCGCCTTGCCCTATGCTCAGGCGCGTTTTACGCCTTGGCCGGATCGTGATCCGGACATGCATGTGGCGGCGGATGCCTTGGCCGCAGAGCTTGGCATCACCCGCGCCGTACAAGACGCATGGGCAGTGCAAAGCCATGGTCGCGCGCTCAAGGCACGGGCCCGGATGGCCCACGAAATGGTCGTGATTGACGGTATCGCGCAAGACCCTTTTACGCGCACCCTGTCGGCCAGCCTTTGCGCGCGCAGCCGCCCGATAGTCGGCACCATCACACCTGCGAACACATCGGTCGCCGCTGATGGTGCAGCGTTCTGCGTTGTCGTCTCCGAGCGAATCGCGCACCGCCTTGACGCCCCCGCCGTCAAGATCATCGGCGGTTGCACCTTGGGTGGGCGCCCTGATCTTCCCGGTCTTGCCCCTGTCGCGGCGATCAGGAAACTGCTCGACAAAGCAGAAATAACCCCGGATCAGATTGCCGTGGCAGAGATAATGGAGGCCTACGCCGCCCAGGCCATCGCCTGTGTCACCAAAAGTGGGATCAATCCCGCGATGGTTAATCCTGGCGGCGGCTCGCTTGCGCGTGGGCACCCTATTGGCGCCTCCGGGGCGATCAATGCCGTGCGGCTTTATCACGAGCTCAGCGTGCGCGGCGGCACCGGTATCGCGGCCATCGCCGCCGCCGGGGGGATCGGCACGGCCCTCCTCCTGCGCGCTTAATCGTCAAAGCCCTGAAAGCGCGCGAATACGTCAAGCGGGTCACGCTCTGTCCTGACATCGTTCACCGGCGCCGACGCGTCTGCGCGCCCAAGTGCGATGCCGCAAACCACAAGCTCATCCTCGGGCAGGGCAAGCGTCTCATGCACCAGGTCACCGTAATTGCCCAAGGCCCCGATGCCGCTAGTGCCATAGCCCATATCCTCGGCCATCAGAAAAAGCGCCATCAGGGTCATGCCAAGGTCCATGAAACATCCCTTGCCCATGTCGGGGTGGATGGTCACGACAATCCCCACTGGCGCATCAAAGAACCGATAATTCTGATCGAATTGCGTCTTCCGCCCTTCGATATCGCGGCGCTCGATCCCAAGCGCGGAATAAAGCGCATAGCCCGCCGCGCGTTGCCTGGCCTTCAGGCCGGCAGGCATCGGATCGGGAAAATACGAGAACTGCGAGATTTGCGGGCGACCCGTCACCACCGCGTCACGCAGCGCCGATTTCAGATGTTCTAGCGGCGCGCCAGACAGCGCATGGAACCGCCCCGGTTGCAGGTTCGCCCCGCTTGGCGCCCGCCGCGCCGCCTCTAAAATCCGGGCGACATCGGCCTTTGGTACCGGCGTCGCGTGATATTTGCGCACCGAGCGTCGCGACGCCAGAAGGTGATCTAAGCGGGATCTGTTCATGCCCGCGATAGAACACTCTCTGGCCGGGCCTTTGCAAGGGCGGCGGTGATCACGCCGGCAAGACCGGCTTTGACAATATCGCCCGGCACAAAGGCCACCACCAAAAGGGCCGCCTCATAGGTGGATTTTTTCAAGGTGATGGCCAAGCCGACGACGCCGAACACATAAAGCACAAGAATGCCCCCGATCACCGAGGCAATCCCGGCCACCAGAGTAAGGGGCGCGCCGCGCCACTTCTCGACCACCAGCCCCGTGACAAAGGCGGCGATCGGCCAGCCAAACAGGAACCCCGCCGAGGGCGACACGAACAGGCCAAGCCCGCCGCGACCGCCCGCCAAAAGCGGAAGCCCAAGGGCAAGCAGCAGCAAAAACAGCAACACCGCCATTGCCCCACGCCGCGATCCCAGAACCGCACCGCAGAGCATGATGCCAAGGCTTTGCGCCGTGATCGGCACACCAAACCCAAGGGTGAATTTCGGGATAAGCCCGAGCGCCGCAATCAAAGCGGCAAAAAGTGCCACAAAGGCAAGGTTACGTTCCATAGTTCGAGTTCCTTTATCGGATCAGGCCGCCGCGCGCCTTGAGGGCTTCGGCCACATGTTCGGCATCATCAATCGCCAGAACCGTGAACGGCATGACAATTTTCCAACTTGGTTTTTTTGGCGATCTGGCCGACCACGACTGGGCCAGTTGCGCACCCTTATCCGCAAGCGTCGGGGTGAACCGCACGACCAGGGCAATCCCGATCTCAAGCGCGCGGGTGTTGATGCCCAGCCGTCTTAGCGGCGTGGCAAGCCAG
>CBDTZA010000085.1:0-6978 GCA_965364785.1 uncultured Roseovarius sp.
AACTGCAGCGCGAAGGCGTATTTCGCGAAATGAAGCTCAAGCAACATTTCGAGAAACCGTCCGAGAAAAAAGCGCGCGAGAAAGCTGAAGCGATTCGCCGTGCCCGTAAGCTGGCGCGTAAGAAAGCTCAGCGCGAAGGTATGGTCTAAGTACCGCGCAGGCAGTTTTTGCCGACACGGGGTTTTCGCATCCCGAAGAAAGAAGACCGGTTTTCGGACCAGATGTGTGAAGCTTTTGACGACCCCCGGGCCTATGCTTCGGGGGTTTGTCGTTTTGGGGTGATCGACATGAACGTGAACAGTTGGTTCTGGCACCCCCTATGGTTCTGGCACCCCCTAAATTTCGACCCCGATAAAATCAAAAACTTATAGGGGCTCAAATTACAGGGGTTTTGAAAGTGTGTACCTGTATTGAGCGGTTTTCGCGCTCAACGGAAAATGCCACCCATTGGAAAATAACGATTTTTCGACGCGATGAAACCTGATCCGTTTCCGGTTTCAGACCGCTTAAACGATGCTTCAGGCTGTTCTGCGAGGTCGCTCCGCATCGGCCCCCAATCGTCCGAGGTAGCGGCGTAGGTGTGCATAGCCTCAATAAATTCTGCCATGCTGGCCAAAGGCTTTTCCGAAACCGGCTTTGACGGTCAAAACGTCTTCGACAGGAAACACCCTGTTGCGGAAGCAAACGGCACGGTTTCCTCCGTCAGCAACATGCAGGCGGGCCGTGAGCCGCCTTGGGTCCTGCTTGATACCTCGCGCCCGATCATCTGGCCAGAGCGTGAGCCCTATGACTTTCAGAGTATGACGGACCCGACAAACCCGCATGTCTTCATCAATGATGGCGACCTGTACGGTGTCGTCCGTGCGCGGGTGAATGCGGGCTTTGGCCTCTGGCAACTTGGCTTTGGCAGCTCTGCGGCCCTCATTGGCGAGAACGACGCGGCGGTGCGGGCCAATCAGAATGACGCCATGGCAAACGAAAATCTGAGCTTCATGCCGCGCGTCCCGGAAATACCGGGACTGCCGGATTACTCCGGTATCAAAACCCGGTTAAAGACCCTGTCAGAACCAGATTTAACTACACACGGCATTGGGGGCGCTGCCCCCGTCGCGCACCGCGCGACTCCCCCGGGATATTTAGAGCCAGAAGAAACGAGGCCGGGTTTGGCCCGGCTCAGTTCAGCTGGCAAATCGGTGCGCCGCGCAGCAAAGAGGTGACAAAGCGCCCCTCGGCAGTGTCGCGGATCGCATAGCCATAGCCGCGAAGGCGGTGTTTCCATTCACGTTCTGAGACCGCCAGGTGACGCTCACGCATAACCATGTCGCGGATGCTTGCGGGGTTTTCAGTTGTTTGATGTTCCATCGTTTCCTGCCTTGTTACAATTAACCTTTCAAGCAGGAATAGTTGACAGTTGTGGCGGCAATTGTGCTGAATTGTGGCGTGCCCGAGGTATTGTTGGGACTGCTCACAGGGTCGCATCGACCCCCGGCAATTGCGGGGCCGCATCGCGGCGCGCGGCGGCGGCGGTCACTAGCGCGCGAAAGATACCCATCTGACGGTGCGCATAGAAAAGATGCTCGGGGTGCCATTGAACACCGATGGCGAAAGGATCTGACACGCGTTCTATCGCCTGAATCATGCCGCCGGTGTCGCGCGCGGCCACGCGCAGTCCGCACCCCAGACGGTCAACCGCCTGAGAGTGCAGCGCATTCACCTTCATCGGCGCGTCGCCCGCCACCCCGGCAAGCCGCGTGCCCAGTTCAAGACAGACGGTCTTGCGCGGCAGGATGGTGCGGATATGGTCGCTTGAGGTATAGGTGGCATAGGCATCCTGATGCAAAGAGCCGCCCAGCGCGATGTTGAGCATCTGACTGCCGCGGCAAATGCCAAGCACCGGTTTGTTGCGCTCAAACGCCACCAGCACCATGTCGCGCTCCAGCGCATCGCGGTCCGGGTCAAGCCGCGCCGAAGTGACAAGCCGTCCGCCGTACAGATCGGGCGAGATGTCATCACCGCCGCCGATGATGATGCCGTCCACCGCGTCGATATCGGCCTCGCGCCCGGCCACCCAGCGGATGGAGCGCCCGCCAGCCAGCCAGACATTGAGCGCGATCAGCGGATAGATCCGCCAACCAGAGCGGCGCGAGGTGGTCACCCCGATCAGAGGTTTGCGCGTACTCATGTCGTGACGAGGTCCAGCCCGGCAGCCTTTAGAATCGCGCCACAGCGCGCCGCCCAGCTTTTGCGGCTGAGGGTCAACACACCGTGATCATCGTCCCAGGCCTTGGAAAGCTCTGCCAAAAGATCCGCATCCTGCGCCACGCGCTCGACCACAAGCCAGCGGTTCCATTCATCGGCAATCGACCAACCGGCTTCGTCGATGCGGCAATCAGGCAGGCGGAAATGAAAGGTCGGGCGCGCCGAGGTCTTGTCGGAAATCGCCGCTGCGATCCGGTCGGGATCAAAATGCGCAAAGATCGGCAGCATATCGAGGCCTCGATTGCGGCTTGGGGTGTATTCAAGATAAAGCCCGGTCACCTGATCAAGGCTGGCATCCGGCCCGGCGGCGATCAGCGCGCGCACGAATTCGATTGGGTAAGGGTCGGTAAAAGGCAAAACACGGCGCGCATCGTCAATCGGGTTGGCGGTGCGAATCCAATCCTCGATCAGGGCATAGGCCAGAAGCGGATGCACGATATCGGCGTCAGCGTCGCTTGCGATCTCGATGTTGAGATGCAGACCAAACCCAAAGAACCAACCCGCGCCGCTTCCCAATCCGCCCGCCTCGCGCAGTGCGGCGCGCAGATCATCAAGTCGGCACAGGCCCGCATGATCCAGCGGCTCGGTCACGATTTCGACCGGGATCACCTCGCGGCCGATATCAAGCGCCAGATCGCGCAGCTTGCTTTTCTGGGCGTTGCGCAGAAACACGTCGAGATAGATTTCGATCTGGCCAATTTCGCTATCTTTGACTGTCCAGAACGGGCCATCGCCCTGCGCGGCCTCGCCGCCAAGCGTGTCGGCGCAGGTGCGGGCAACGCGGGCCTCGTCCATGCCGCCAAGCTCGATCTCGACCCCGACAAGGCGGGGGGTGCCCTTGGCATTCACAGGCTGGGGCAGGTGGGCGAAATCGGGCATGGTGCGGTCACCTTTCACAAATTCAAAGGCAGGCTGACCGGCCAACCGCAGAGGATCGACCCTGACCTTGCGTCGGCTTAGCCGCCAAGCCCTGCTTCGGCCTCGATCTCGCGCCGGGATTTGCGGGCGCGTTCGGTGGCTGATTTCAGCTGACCACAGGCGGCCATGATATCCTCGCCGCGCGGGGTGCGGATCGGGCTGGCATAGCCGGCCTTATAGATGATCTCGGCAAAGGCATGGATGCGGTTGCCAGACGAGCGTTCATAGGGCGCACCGGGCCATTCGTTGAACGGAATGAGGTTGATCTTGGCCGGGATACCCTCGATCAGCCGGATAAGGCGATGGGCATCTTCGTCACTGTCATTCACGCCCTTGAGCATCACATATTCAAAGGTGATCCGTTCGGAATTGCTCACCTTGGGATAGCTGCGCAGCGCTTCAAGCAGAACCTCAAGGTTCCATTTCTTGTTGATCGGCACAAGCCGGTCGCGCACCTCATCGGTGGTGGCATGAAAGGAAATCGCCAACTGACAGCCTATTTCCTGCGCCGTGCGGGCAATTTCAGGCACCACACCGGAAGTGCTCAGCGTGATCCGGCGGCGCGACAGTTGAATCCCCTCGGGGTCCATCGCGATCTTCATCGCGTCGCGGACATTTTCAAAGTTATAAAGCGGCTCGCCCATGCCCATCAGGACGATATTGGACAAAAGCCGGGTTTCATCCTTGGGCGCGCCCTGTTCGGGCCACTCATTTAGATCATCGCGCGCCATCATCACCTGGCCGACAATTTCGCCCGCGGTCAGGTTGCGCACAAGTTTCTGGGTACCGGTGTGACAGAACGAACAGGTCAGAGTACAGCCGACCTGAGACGAAATGCACAGCGTGCCGCGCGAATCCTCGGGGATATAGACAACCTCAACCTCGTGACCGCCGGCAATGCGCACCAGATATTTGCGGGTGCCATCTTCGCTGACCTGCTTGCTGACCACTTCCG
Source organism: uncultured Roseovarius sp. (assembly GCA_965364785.1). GTDB lineage: Bacteria > Pseudomonadota > Alphaproteobacteria > Rhodobacterales > Rhodobacteraceae > Roseovarius. Next base: position 4,133 of record CBDTZA010000085.1, read on the forward strand.
GGATGGCGATCACAAAGGTCTCGGCAAGATCGGCGCGGAAGGCTTTGGACAGGTTGGTCATTTCGTTGAAATCACGCACGCCCCATTGGTAAATCCACTGCCAGATCTGGCCGACGCGCATCTTGGCCTGCTTTTCAGGCGTGCCATGGGCGATCAGAACCTCGCGCATCTGCTCTCGGGTCAGGCCGACAAGGTTCATCGGCCCCTCGGGCAGCTTGCGGGGGATCGTCAGCACGTCCTGCGTGATCGGGGCAATCTGGGTCATGGTCATTCGCGCGGTTAGGGTGTGGATGCATTCCCATATAGGATTCGCGCGGGAATTACACACCTTTCCGGGGCTGCGCGGCGCATAACCGCCACGTCTTGCGCACAAGTCCAGACCTTTGCGCCGTCAGACTCGCGGCGCTTGCCCAAGCTTGGCCACCGGCGCATGACAGGGGCAGGTGACCAGATGGTCATTAACCATGCCCACCGCCTGCATGAAGGCATAGACGATTGTAGGGCCGCAGAATTTGAATCCACGTTTCTTCAAATCTTTTGAAATTCTTATTGAAAGATCAGTCTGCGCGGGAACCTCTGACAGGCTCTGCCATTTGTTCTGAACAGGGGCACCGCCGACGTAATCCCACAGGTAACGATCAAACCCGCCCTCGGCCTCGATCTGTTGCCAGACGCGGGCATTTCCAATCGTCGCCTCGATCTTGCCGCGATGCCGGATGATACCCGGATCACCCAGAAGGCGACGCACGTCATCCTCGCCCCAGGTGGCGATGATATTCGGATCAAACCCTTGAAAAGCCGCGCGAAAATTCTCTCGCTTGCGTAGAATAGTGATCCAGCTCAGGCCCGCCTGAAACCCGTCAAGAACAAGCTTTTCCCACAGAGCGCGACTGTCATATTCGGGCACCCCCCAATCGGTATCGTGATAGGCCTCATAGAGCGCATCCATCCCAACCCAGCCGCATCTTTCCATCCTGCCCACGCCCCTTTTTGCCAAACTCAAGCAAATATGTTTAAAATCAAACCTTTAAGTCTTACTTAACGGAAATGTCCCAGCTTGTGAAGCACGCCAATTCGGAGAACAGCATGGGGCAGAAAAATAAATGGGCCGACGTTCCGGCCGGGCATGACAACCCGCTTGCCTATGCCATTGCGGCGCGGGATCGGTCCGTCATAGATATGGTCAATCAAGCGGTGCAGCATAAACAGGTCATGTTGGCCTATCAGGCGGTTGTACCTGCGGGCAGGCAAAACAAACCGGCCTTTTACGAGGGGTTGATTCGGGTTCTGGATGAAACCGGTCGGATCATCCCTGCGCGTGAATTCATCAATGCGATAGAAACGACCGAAACCGGCCGCATCGTTGACTGTCTGGCGCTTGAAAAGGGCCTCAAGACGCTGATGGAATATCCTGATTTACGGCTGGCAATCAATATGTCGGCCCGCTCTATCGGCTATGCCCGCTGGATGCGTATCCTCAAACGCGGCCTAGGTGAGGACCCAACAATTGCCGAGCGGCTTATTCTTGAGATCACCGAAAGCTCGGCGATGCTGGTGCCCGAACTGGTGATCGGGTTCATGAACGAGTTACAGCGCAAGGGAATCAGCTTTGCGCTTGATGATTTCGGTGCCGGATATACCTCGTTCCGCTATCTCAAGGATTTCTATTTCGACATTCTCAAGATCGACGGACAGTTCATCCGCGATATCGCGGTTGACGCCGATAATCAGGTGCTGACCGCCGCCCTGGCCAGTGTCGGACAGCAATTTGATATGGTCACCGTGGCCGAAAGCGTCGAAAAGCCTGCCGATGCCGCCTATCTGACGGCACTTGGTATTGATTGCCTTCAGGGATATTTCTTTGGTGCCCCGACGATAAGGCCGCCCTGGCTTGATAGTACCCTTGACCAAGCCAGCGCATGAATGTGACACTCCGCCCGTTGCCGCATTGCGGCATATACTATATGACGCCGCGTAAAGGCGGAGACGGCTTGGGGCGACACGACTGATGTGACATCCCGCGCGCCTCCGCTCTGGCAAATCCTGGTGGAGGAAACACATGACCAACGTAGTAATCGCATCCGCAGCCCGTACCGCTGTCGGATCCTTTTGTGGCGCATTCGCCAACACGCCCGCGCATGACTTGGGCGCTGCCGTTCTTGAGGCTGTCGTCGCCCGCGCCGGAATCGACAAATCCGAAGTTTCCGAGACCATTCTTGGTCAGGTTCTGACCGCCGCCCAAGGGCAAAACCCCGCCCGTCAGGCGCATATCAATGCCGGCCTGCCGATTGAAAGCTCTGCCTGGAGCATCAATCAGGTCTGCGGCTCTGGCCTTCGGGCCGTGGCGCTTGGTGCCCAGCATATTCAGCTTGGCGATGCCGCCATCATCTGTGCCGGTGGTCAGGAAAACATGTCCATGAGTCCCCATGCCGCCAACCTGCGCGCGGGCCATAAAATGGGCGACATGCAATATATCGACACCATGATCCGTGATGGTCTTTGGGATGCATTCAACAACTATCACATGGGTCAGACCGCCGAAAACGTGGCCGCCAAATGGCAGATCACCCGTGACATGCAGGATGAGTTCGCCGTCGCCAGCCAGAACAAGGCCGAGGCCGCACAGAAAGCAGGCAAGTTCGACGATGAGGTGATCGCCTTTACCATCAAAACCCGCAAGGGCGATATCATCGTCGATAAGGACGAGTACATTCGCTATGGCGCGACCATGGATGCCATGCAAAAGCTGCGCCCGGCCTTCACCAAAGACGGCAGCGTGACCGCCGCCAATGCCAGCGGCCTGAATGACGGTGCCGCCGCCACCCTGTTGATGAGTGCCGATGAAG
>CBDTZA010000086.1:0-6936 GCA_965364785.1 uncultured Roseovarius sp.
GGGTGATTAGCTCAGTGGTAGAGCGCTTCGGTCACATCGAAGATGTCAGGGGTTCAAATCCCTTATCACCCACCATTTTCCCCCCTTCAAAACCACCATCAGTGGCAGGCTTGTTTTATGCGAGCGGCCCAATTTCTGTGCGATCGGGCCTTTTCACTGCACGTGCGGCGGAAAACGGCGCATTCGGGTGCGGACATTTTCATAAGCGTGATTTCACGCCAATGATTTTTGATCTATTTCAGTGATATGGACATCGTTCTTATCACCACGATCATTGCCTCGCTGTTTCTGGTCATAGCCGCGGCTGACCCGTTGGCGGCGCGTCTGCGCTTGCCCTACAGCGTTATTCTGGCGTGTTTGGGCATGCTGATCGGGGCGGGGGCGATCTTTTTCCTGCGCACTGATCTCATCGATGCGCTTAACCCGGTGGCCGAGGCGATTCTGGCTCTTCCGATCCGCTCGAACGTGTTCCTTTATGTCTTCCTGCCGACGCTGTTGTTTCAGGTCACGCTTGGGATGAACCCGCGCCGGATGCTGGATGACTGGGTGCCAATTCTGGTGCTGGCGGTGGTGGCGGTTGTGGTGGCGACGCTGGCGGTTGGCTATGCCCTGGCCTGGGCCAGTGCCTTGCCGATTGCGGCCTGTCTTTTGATTGGCGCGATTGTCAGCACGACCGACCCCTCGGCGGTGGTTGGCATTTTCCGCTCGATCTCGGCACCGCGGCGGTTGTCGCGGATCATCGAGGGTGAAAGCCTTTTGAATGACGCGGCGGCGATTGCGCTTTTTGGTCTGTTCATGGGTTTTGTGCGCCTTGGAATGCCCGACCCGACGCTTCGCGATGCCCTGGCGCAGTTTCCGGTGCTGATTGCGGGTGGGGCGGTGACCGGGTGGCTTGCGGCGCGGATTGCGGTCTGGATTATGGCGCTTTTCGCGCGCTACGAACTGGCGTTGATATCGGTTTCTGTGGCGCTTCCGTATCTCGCCTATATCGGCGCCGAGCAGAGCGTGGGCGCCTCGGGCGTCATCGCCGTGGTGGCGGCGGGGTTGACGCTTAATCTGACGGGGCCGGCGCGTCTGCCGCCCGTTGCCTGGGCCAATCTGCGCGAGGTGTGGAACCTGTTGGCGCATTGGGCCGGGGCGCTGATTTTTATTCTGGCGGCCCTGTTGATCCCGCGGCTACTGGAAGAGGTGCGGGCGAGCGATTTCATCCTGATCGTGGTGGTGACGCTGGCGGCGATTGCGGCGCGCGCGCTTATCCTGTTTGGGTTGATGCCGCTTTTGTCCGCCCTCAAACTGTCACCGGTGGTCGAGCGACCTTACCGCGCGGCGATCCTCTGGGGGGGCTTGCGCGGGGCGGTGACATTGGCGTTGGCGCTTGCCGTGACCGAAAGTTTCCGCGTTCCGCTTGAGGTCAAGCGACTGGTGGGGATTTTGGCCACCGGCTTTACTCTGTTCACGCTTCTGGTGCAGGGCACGACCCTGAGGTGGGTCATCGGGCGCCTTGGGCTTGACCGGTTGTCGCCTCTGGATGCGGCGCTCAGCAATCAGGTGATCGCGGTGGCGCTTCAGACGGTGCGCGAGGATGTGGCGCGGGTCTCGGAAAACTACGAGCTGACCAAGGAAACCGTGCGCTCTGAGGCCAAGCGATTTGGCGAGCGCCTTGATGGCGCGGTCAAGACCGCAGAAGACAATGCGGCGATCTCGGATCGGGACCGGATCACGCTTGGGCTGATTGCGCTTGCGGGGGCTGAGCGCGACACGATTTTGGCGCGGTTCCGCGAGCGTGCGATTTCGGCGCGCCTGTCGGAGCAGATACTGACCGAGGCGGATCGCTTGATCGAGGCGGCGCGCACCGGCGGGCGCACTGGATATCAGCGCGCCGCGCGCAACAGCCTGCGCTATGACCGGGCGTTTCACGCGGCTGTGGTCCTGAACAACCGGCTTGGCCTGTCGGGGCCTCTGGCGCGAATGACGGCGGATCGCTTTGAGGTGCTGTTGTCGCAGCGCCTGATCCTGCGCGATCTGAGCGGGTTCATCGACAAACGTATCCGGCGCATTCATGGGCGTCGGGTGGCTGAGTTGCTGCACGAGCTTCAGACCCGGCGCGTTGAGCGTGTCGAGACCGCACTTGAGGGGCTGCGCCTGCAATATCCGGGCTATGCCGAAGAGCTTGAGCGGCGCTTTATTCGTCGCACCGCGCTGCGGCTTGAGGCGCGCGAATATGAGGCGTTGCGCGAAGATGGGCTTATCGGGTCAGAGCTTTATACATCGCTGGTTCAGGACATCGACACGCGCCGCCTTAAGGTTGAAGAGCGCCCCAAACTTGATCTTGCGGTGCAAAAGGCAGAGCTGGTGAGCCAGTTCAAGCTGTTTCAAGGGCTTGATGAGCGCAGCCTAAAACGCCTGACGCGGGCGCTGCGCACGCGCTATGTCAACGAGAATGAGGTGATCATAGACAAGGACAGCGCCGCCAAGAGCGTGTTCTTTCTGGCCTCGGGCGCGGTTGAGGTTGAGACCGCGAACCAGACCTGGCGGTTGGGGCGGGGCGATATGTTTGGCCAGATGGCGATCCTGATGCAAAAGCCGCTCCGCACCGAGGTGAGTGCCATTGCGCCCTCGACGCTATTGGTTCTCGATGAGGCGCGTTTTGTGAAATTGCTCAAGCGCAGCGAGGGTCTGCAAAAGGCTGTGCGTGCCACCGCCGAAAAGCGGGGTCTGAGCAATGAGGCCTTTACCCTTCCCGATCTGGTGGCGCCAAAGCCCTGAGATGCGCGGCCCCGCCCTGCGCGACCTTGTGGTCACGCCATGGCAGCAATGCGCGCGCACGGGGTTGGCATTGCCGGGCCGGGGCGCTAAAGGCTGCGGCCAATCGGCAGAAGCGCAGGGGATCACCTTGCTGGCTTTTGCCGCGGCCAAAGTGCCGGGTCATCGACGATAAAACTGCACAGACATGACAGGGGCCGGTTTTGGCGGGCTCGGTCAGGAACGGATTTCACATGATTTCACTTGATGCCTATCGTGGCCAATGGCTGGGAAATATCAAAGGCGACGTTTTGTCGGGGCTGGTGGTGGCGCTTGCGCTTATCCCCGAGGCGATTGCCTTTTCGATCATCGCCGGGGTTGATCCCAAGGTGGGGCTTTATGCCAGTTTCTCGATTGCGGTGATCACCTCGATCACCGGCGGGCGGCCGGGCATGATTTCGGCGGCCACGGCGGCGACGGCGGTGCTTATGGTGACGCTGGTGCGCGATTACGGGTTGGAATACCTGTTGGCGGCGACGGTTCTGGCGGGACTTATTCAGATCGCGGCGGGCATTTTACGGCTTGGCTTCGTGATGCGCTATGTCTCGAAATCGGTTATGACGGGGTTCGTGAATGCGCTTGCCATCCTTATTTTCATGGCGCAATTGCCAGAGCTTGACCCGCGCGCCGTGCCATGGATCACCTACGTTCTGGTGGCCGCAGGGCTTGGCATCATCTATCTGTTCCCGCTTCTGACCAAGGCCATTCCGTCACCTCTTGTGACGATCGTGCTGCTGACGGCGGTGACGCTGACGCTTGGGCTTGATGTGCGCACGGTGGGGGATATGGGGGCCTTGCCCGACACTTTGCCGATTTTTCTAATCCCCGACATTCCGCTCAATCTTGAGACGCTGATGATCATTCTGCCCTATTCGGTGGCGGTGGCGGTTGTCGGCCTGTTAGAGAGCCTGATGACGCAGAATATCGTTGACGATCTGACCGACACCAAATCGAACCGAAATCAGGAATGCATCGGGCAGGGGCTGGCCAATTCCGCGACCGGGTTTATCGGCGGCATGGCGGGTTGTGCGATGATCGGGCAGTCGATCATCAACGTCAAATCCGGCGGGCGCGGGCGCTTGTCGTCCTTTGTGGCGGGCGTGTTCCTTTTGGTCCTTGTGGTCGGGCTTGGCGATATGGTGAGCCGCATTCCGATGGCCGCCCTTGTGGCGATCATGATCATGGTTTCGGTCGGCACGTTCAGCTGGTCTTCGGTCAAAGATCTGCGCACGCATCCGCGCTCATCCTCGATCGTGATGATCGCGACAGTGGTTATGGTCGTCTACACCCATAACCTGGCCATTGGCGTGCTGGTCGGCGTGCTCTTGTCGGGGATATTCTTTGCGGGCAAGATCGCGCAATTGTTCCGCGTCACGACCGATATCACCAGTGATGGCCGTGTGCGGACCTATCGTGTGGAAGGGCAGCTGTTTTATGGCTCGGTCGAGGATTTCATGAATGCCTTTGATTTCAAGGAAGCGCTGGACCGGGTCGTGATCGACGTGAGCCAGGCGCATATCTGGGACATTTCATCGGTTCAGGCGCTCGACATGGCGGTGCTCAAGTTCCGCCGCGATGGCGCTGAGGTCGAGATTGTTGGCATGAACGAGGCCACGGAAACCATCGTCGACAAACTGGCAATCCATGATAAGCCCGGAGCCATAGACACGTTGATGGCGCATTGAGGGGGGATAACCCATGACAGACAAGATCATCGCGCTGGTAGATGGCTCGATCTATTCGGCCTCGGTTTGCGAGCATGCCGCCTGGCTTGCGGCGCGCGCCGGGGCGCCGGTCGAGTTATTGCACGTCCTTGGGCGCCGTGAGGGCGCCGAGAGTGCCGATTTGTCAGGCTCGATCCGGCTGGGCGCGCGTACCGCTTTGCTGGAAGAACTGGCGGCGCTTGACGAGCAGCGCGCCAAGCTTGTGGCGCATCGCGGGCGCGCCATTCTTGAGGATGCGCGCGGTATTCTTGAACGTGCCGGCGTTACCGAAATCACCACCCGCCTGCGCCATGGCGATATCGTGGAAACCGTGGCCGAGGTCGAAAACGCCGCGGCGATGATTGTGATCGGCAAGCGCGGCGAGGCGGCCGATTTTGCCAAGGGGCATCTTGGCTCGAACCTCGAGCGGATCGTGCGCGCCAGTCACAAACCGGTGGTTGTCGCGGCCCGATCCTTCAAGCCGATTGAAAAGGTGCTGGTGGCCTATGACGGCGGCACCTCGGCGATGAAGGCGATTGATCAGATCGCGCGCAGCCCGGTTTTCGCGGGCTTGTCGGTGCATGTGGTCACCGTGGGTGCAGCGACGCCTGAGGTCAAGACCGGGCTTGAAAATGCTCGCGCTCTGCTTGAGGCGGCAGGAATCAAGGCCGAGACTGGTGTGGTCTCTGGTCAGCCGGATGTCGCCCTTGGCAAGCTGGTGGAAGAGGCCGATTTCGACATGCTGGTGATGGGGGCCTATGGCCATAGCCGCATTCGCAGCCTGATCATTGGCTCGACCACCACGGCGATGATCCGGTCGTGCAAGGTTCCGGTCGTTCTGATGCGCTAAGGGCGCAGGCTGAGCCGCCCAAATGGCAAGGATTTGCAGGAAGGTGAACAAAGCCCCTTGCACTGTGCGGCGCGCTTGGCTAAGACGCGCCCACTCGGGTGATTAGCTCAGTTGGTAGAGCGCTTCGTTTACACCGAAGATGTCGGGAGTTCGAGCCTCTCATCACCCACCATTCCCTTCTTTCGTCTCTGTTGATCGCGGCTTGCACGTCGGGCCCTGACATTGCAGGTTTATGCCAGTGAGGCATGCATTCGGGGGAGCACCATGGTCGAGTTGCAGGGGCAGAGCGCGGCGCCGATCACCCGGATTGAGGCGCATGCTTTTCGGGTGCCGATCAAGGCGCCGGTGGCCACGTCCTTTGGCGTGATGCGCGACCGCCCGGCGGTGTTTGTGCGCATTGAGGACAATGATGGCTGTTTCGGCTGGGGCGAGGTGTTTGCCAATTGGCCCGCTGCGGGCGCCGAGCACCGGGTGGCCCTGCTTGAGCGCGATATCGCGGGGTTGGTGCTTGGCCAGAGGGCGGCAGACCCCGAGGCGCTTTTTCAGCGGCTTTCCGCACAGACCCGCATCCGTGCGGTGCAATGCGGCGAACCCGGCCCGTTTGATCAGGTGATCGCGGGGCTGGATATCGCGCTTTGGGATCTGGTGGCGCGGCGCGCCGGTCAGCCCTTGCGCAAGATGCTGCGCGCCGATGCGCCGGTGGTGGTGCCGACTTATGCCAGCGGCATTGCCATTGATGCGGCGGATTTTCTTGTGCCTGCCGCGCGCGATGCAGGGTTTCGGGGGTTCAAGGTCAAGGTCGGGTTCGGGCAAGGCGATGCGCATAAGCTGCTGGCACTGGCAGAGGGCTTGCCAGCGGAGGCAGAGCTTTGCGCGGATGCCAATCAGGCTTGGGATTTTCCGCAGGCCTTGGCGTTTGTGCAAGTGTTGGCCGGGGCAGGGCTTGGCTGGCTGGAAGAGCCATTGCCGGTCTTCGCAAGCCCCGAGGATTGGATGACGCTGGCACGCGCGGCGGATATGCCTTTGGCGGGTGGTGAAAATATCGTTGGCGAGGCGGGGTTTGATGCGGCCCTGGCGGCGGGTGCCTTGCGGGTGATTCAGCCCGATGTGGTGAAATGGGGCGGGATAAGCGGTTGTTTTGGCGTGGCAAAGCGCGCTTTGGCGCAAGGGCGGCGCTATTGCCCGCATTTTCTGGGTGGCGGGATCGGGCTTGCGGCCTCGGGGGCGGTGCTGGCCGCTGCGGGTGGCGATGGCATGCTTGAGGTGGATGTGAACCCGAACCCGCTGCGCAGTGCCTTTGAGGGGTTGGGCGGTACGCTTTGTGACGGAGAATGGCGCGCCAGTGATAGCCCCGGCCTTGGCATTGAGGCGCTTCCAGAGGCGCTTGGGCGTTACCGAACCGCAAGCTGTGAGTGTCATTGACGGGATGCAAAAGAGAACATGCCGGGAAAGTTGAATTTTCCTGTTGCGGGCGCTTGACGGGGGCGCAGGCCCGGCATAAACAGCGCAACACGTCTGAGGGATTGGGCGAGCAGTGCGCGGTTGTAGCTCAGCTGGTTAGAGTACCGGCCTGTCACGCCG
>CBDTZA010000087.1:0-6926 GCA_965364785.1 uncultured Roseovarius sp.
TGTTGGGCGTTTGCCGGTGATTGCGACGCTTGAGGATCTTGACCAAGACGCGCTTGTCACCATTCTGACGCAGCCCAAGAACGCATTGGTCAAACAGTATCAGCGTTTGTTTGAGCTCGAAGGCGCCAAGCTGTCCTTTACCGAAGATGCGCTGAGCGCTATCGCCAAGCGGGCGATCAAACGCAAGACGGGCGCGCGCGGGCTGCGCTCGATCCTGGAAGATATCCTGCTTGATACGATGTTCGAACTGCCCAGCATGGAAAATGTCGAAGAGGTGGTCGTAAACGAAGAGGCCGTGAATTCGGATGCGGCGCCTTTGATCATCTATGCCGAGAGCAAAGGCAAGAAAGAAGGCGCGGGCGCCGGGTAAATCCTGCAGCACCCTGCGGTTTGGACTAAGGCCTGTGGGGAACCGCAGGTCTTTTGTCTGTGCGCCGGTAAGAATTTTCGCCGAAAATTCGTGGTGCTCTGCCCGCAGCGGTGTATTGGGTCAAAGAAGACAATGCAGCACTGGACCTTTGCCGCCAAATCCGCCATATCAGGACCAGCATTTGTCGGAGGTTTGGATGGGCATTTTGACGACGCTGTTGCGTTCGGTCACATGGTGGAACGGGCAAACGCTCAACACTCAGCTTTACACATGGCGCAAGGGCGTCAAGGTTGGTGAAGATGCGCAGGGCAATATCTTTTACCGTACCCGTGACGACAAACGCCGTTGGGTGATTTTCAACGGCGAAACTGAGGCCACCCGGGTTGATCCCGATTGGCATGGCTGGCTGCACCATACCTATAAAGAGCCGCCGACCGAACGGCCGTTGTCTCATAAAACATGGGAAAAGCCGCATGAGGAAAATCTGACGGGCACGCCGCTGGCCTATGCGCCTGCCGGGTCTATCCGTCGCACAGCCCCGGTTGAGCGGCGCGATTACGAGGCCTGGTCCCCGGAATAAGGTTGGGTAAATGTCTGAAAATAAAACCGAAATATTGGTCGGCGGTGTCGTTCTGGCCGTCGCTCTTGGCTTTCTCGTTTATGCGGGCAAGACCACCGGCATGAGCCGGGGCGGCAGCGAATACCAGCTAAGCGCCAGTTTTCGCAGTGCCGATGGCGTCAGCGTGGGCACGGATGTACGCCTTGCCGGCGTTAAAGTGGGCCGCGTGACGAGCGTGGACCTTGATCCCGCGACCTATCGCGCCAGCGCGGCCTTTACCGTGCTGGATGGCATTAACGTGCCCGACGACAGCGCTGTTTCGATTTCCTCCGAAGGTCTGCTTGGCGGCAATTTCGTCGAGATATTGCCCGGTGGCTCGCCGTTCTTCTTTGAGGCAGGTGATGAGATCGAATTTACCCAAGGCTCGGTCAGTCTGGTGTCACTGCTGATGAAATTCGTCTCTGGCTCCGAGGACGGAGCCGCGAAATGAAGGCGGCCTGGCTTGGGCTGGCGCTGGCGCTCTGCGCCGGAGCGGGGACTGGTCAAGAGGTGGCCTCGGTCGGGTCAGGCGCTGTTTTGCGCGGGGTCGACAAGATCAGCGGACAAGCCAGCGATCTGGACATGACGAATGGCCAAGTGGCCGAATTTGGCCGCCTCACCGTCGATCTGGCGCAATGCCGCTATCCCGAGGGTAACCCGGCGGGCGATGCTTATGCCTTCATGACGATTCGCGACACGGCCAGCGGACGGGAATTGTTTTCCGGTTGGATGCTTGCCTCTTCACCGGCGCTGAACCCGCTGGAGCATCCGCGTTATGATATCTGGGTGTTGCGCTGTAAAATCTGACGCGGGTCGGATTCAAGCCGGATATCCGTGATCTTCACATCGCGCTCAAGGGCATCTTGCAAGAGCGCATGATACGTTCTGCGGGTGATTTCCAGCGCCCCCAACCGTGCGAGATGCGGCGTAAGGAACTGTGTGTCGAACAGCGAAAAACCGCAGCGTACAAGGTGATCCGTCAAATGCGCCAGCGCCAGCTTTGACGAGTCCGTGCGACGTGAAAACATGCTTTCGCCAAAGAACGCCCCACCCAGAGTGACACCGTAAACGCCGCCTGTCAGTTGATCACCGTGCCATATTTCAAGCGCATGGGCATGGCCCATATGGTGTAGCGCCATATACGCGCGGTGGATGGGCGCGTTGATCCAGGTATCGGGCCGATCGGCGCAGCCGCGCAAAACGCCTTCAAAATCATGGTTAAGGGTCGCCCGATACCCGCCGCGCCGCATCACCCGCGCCAGGGATCGCGAGATGTGAAACCCGTCCAGCGGCAGCACGCCGCGATGATGCGGATCGACCCAGAAAATCTCGGAATCATCGCGATGTTCGGACATCGGAAACACGCCCATCGCATAGGCCTTTAGCAAAAGCGCGGGGGACAGGGCTAGGTCGGTCATAGGGCGGTCTCGGGCGGGTTAGGGCAGAGCTTAATCATTCAGTATCTTTTGACATGTAAAAATCGGAAAGGCGATACAGGGAAGAGGCGTTTCAATGACAGTCATGGGAAATGGTGTAGCGGGCTTTATGGGCGATGGGCCAACCATGATGGCCAATCGCATGCAGGCACGGCACGCACTTTTGATTGATGCGTACCGACATGCGATTGCCGATTCGACGGTGATGCTGATCGGGGCCGGGGATGGCGCGTGGTGCTATGCGATTGCGGCGGCCGGCGGCTTGCAGGTGGTTGGCATCGAGAAAAATGCGGATCAGGTCGAGCGGTTCATGCGGCTGCCCGATGTGGGGCTGCGTGTACGGATCGATATGCGGTGTGCCGATCCGCTTGAAGAGTTGCGATCCGAGGTGGAGGCGGGGCGACAATACGATGTGATCATCCTTCTTGATGTGCTGGATTCGGTGACTGACCTTTATGAATTATTCGGGCTCCTGGCCGATCTCGGGCCGCGACTTGTGATTGCGGATGGTCCGTTTGGCAGTTCCGAAGAGCCGATCTTTACCATCGAGCGACCGCGCGAGGCCCTGATGGGGCATGGACGACCCTCTTTGTTACCAAGCCGAGGCGCGGTGGCGATGGTGGCCTATGACATGGGGTTTGATCTGGATTGGATCGACTGGAATGCGCTTGACGATGATGTGCGTCTCGGCCTGTCAGATTACTACGCCGATGGCGTCAAGATTCGGGCAAGCTTTACCTTGATGCCAGAGCAAACGGATTAACCCCTGACATGAAAAAAGGGCAGGTTCCTGCCTGCCCTTTGTCATCTGTTTGCGGCGGATGTCTTAATCCTGCAGGTTGGTTTCCAACCAATGTTCAAGCCAGTGGATATTGTAGTTGCCGGTTTGAATGTCTTCTTCCTGCAAAAGCGCATGAAAGAGCGGCAGAGTGGTATCCACGCCATCCACAATCAACTCACCAAGTGCTCGACCCAGACGGGTCAGCGCACTTTGGCGGTCCTTGCCATGCACGATCAGCTTGGCGATCAGACTGTCGTAATAGGGCGGGATTTTGTAGCCGTCATAAAGCGCCGAATCCATCCGCACCCCAAGCCCGCCGGGGGCATGGAATTGGGTGATCGTGCCGGGGCGGGGCGCAAAATCAGGCAGCTTTTCGGCGTTGATACGCACCTCGATGGCGTGGCCGTTGATTTGCAGATCATCCTGAGTGAACGACATCGGCAAGCCTTCGGCGACGCGGATCTGTTCCTGTACCAGATCGACGCCAAAGATCGCTTCGGTCACCGGATGCTCCACCTGAAGACGGGTGTTCATCTCGATGAAAAAGAAATCGCCCTGTTCATAGAGAAACTCGATCGTGCCGGCACCGCGATAGTTGATCCGCGCCACCGCATCGGCACAGGTCTTGCCGATGCGCGCGCGCTCTTCTTCGGTGATGCAGGGGCCGGGGGCCTCTTCCAGAACCTTCTGGTGGCGGCGTTGCAGCGAACAGTCACGCTCGCCCAGATGCACCGCTTGGCCTTTGCCATCGCCAAAGACCTGAATTTCGATATGGCGCGGCGTGGTCAGGTATTTCTCGATATAGACCTCGTCATTGCCAAAGGCGGCCTTGCTTTCCGAGCGCGCGGTCAGAAAGGCGCTTTCCATTTCAGAGGCATCGCGCGCCACCTTCATACCGCGTCCGCCACCGCCGGCGGTGGCCTTGATGATCACTGGATAGCCGATTTCCTCGCCAAGCGTCTGCGCCTCTTTGAGGGTTGCAACCCCGCCCGCAGAGCCGGGCACGCAAGGCACGCCAAGCGCCTTCATCGTGTCCTTGGCGGTGATCTTGTCGCCCATGATGCGGATGTGTTCGGCCGAGGGGCCGATGAAAGTCAGGTCGTGGTCCTCGACAATCTGCACGAAATTCGCGTTTTCGGACAAAAAGCCATAGCCCGGGTGGATCGCCTGCGCGCCGGTCACTTCACAGGCGGCGATGATTGCGGGGATCGACAGATAGCTTTCGCTGCTTGGGGGCGGGCCGATACAGACCGATTCATCGGCCATGCGCACATGCATCGCGTCGGCATCGGCGGTGGAATGCACCGCGACCGTTTGAATGCCCATCTCGCGGGCGGCGCGGATGACGCGAAGGGCAATCTCGCCCCGGTTGGCCACTAGGATCTTGTCGAACATTGCCAGTGCCTTATTCGATGATCATAAGAGGTGAGCCATATTCGACCGCGGCACCATCTTCGATCAGGATACGTTTCACGGTGCCTGCGCGCGGCGCGGGGATGTGGTTCATGGTCTTCATTGCCTCAATGATCAGCAATGTGTCGCCCTCGGCCACCTGGGTGCCGACGCTGGCAAACGCCGGAACGCCGGGCTCTGCCTGCATATAGACGGTGCCGACCATCGGCGAGGTCACGGCGCCGGGGTGGCTGGCGGGGTCTTCTGCCGGGGGTGCGGCGGCGGCCGAGACCGAGGCCGGGCCTGCGACGGGGGCTGCGGCAACCGGGGCTGCGGCGGCCTGGGTCATGACAACCTCACCGCGGCGGCTAACGCGCACGTTGAGCGTGTCATCCTCACCATATTCACGCTTGACCGATAGCTCGGTCAGGTCGTTTTCATTCAGCAGTTCCGCCAAGGCCTTGATAAAGGCCACATCCGATTCATGTGATTTGTTTGACATCAGGTTCCTCGACCAAAAGCGATGGCACCCAACAGGAGCCCATGGCATTCGTTTTCGCCGCTTATAGGCTAAGCTGAAGCCCGAGAAAAGCGGCCATTTGACCCTATATTTGGGCGCTTAGTGACCAAATTACGAGGGGTTCCTCGTAAATCAACGCAAACGCGTCCCATTCAAAGCGGCATGCCCGAAAGTTTTGCAACAAGCTCGGCCAGGTTGCGGGCCTGGAACTTTTCCAAAAGGCGGGCGCGGTAAACCTCGATCGTGCGATACGGCAACCCAAGCTCAAACCCGATTTCCTTTGAGGTCAGCCCCCGACAGGTCAGGATCGCCACCTCGCGTTCGCGTTGTGTGAGCGGGACAAGCGGGCGTTCTTCCGACAGATCGAAAAACGACCAGATGCCGCGCTGAAACGGGGTGTCGGGGGTCATCGACTGCCCCCGCACCCGGCACCAGAACAGCGTCCCATCGGCACGCTTCATCACCCGTTCATCGGCGTAACGCCCGGTTTTGCGCATGATTGCGAGGCTGCGTTCACCGATCCGGCGATAATCCTCGATTGAAGGATAAAACCGCGCCAGCGGAACGCCGGGATAAGCCTCGGGCATGTCGCCAAAGATCGTGGCAAATTGCTGATTGCACTGCCGGATGATGCGATGTTCCAGCAGCGCAAGCCCCACCGGGGCATGATCGAAGGCAAGCTCTTTGATCTGCATAGCCCCCTTTATGCCCCGCGTGCGGCGTCGCTCCAAGGGAGTTGCGTAGATTTACGGAATTGAAGCCCGGCGCAGAAGGTGCTTTGGTTGTACCGTAGAAAAAAGGGCAGTGCAGATGAATATCGGTGTCTGGCTGGAACGCGCGGCAGCAACGGGGCCGGGGCGGCCCGCGATCTATCTGGGCCAAGAGCGGGTGTTTGATTACGCGGGGTTTGACGCCGGTGCGCGCGCCGTTGCGGGCGGGCTTGTGGATCAGGGGATTCGCCCCGGTGACCGGGTGGCGATTTTCATGACCAACAGCCCCGCCTATCTGCTGGCGCTTTATGGCGCGTGGTATGCCGGGGCCGCCGTCGTGCCGATCAATGCCAAGCTTCATAGCGCCGAGGCGGAGTGGATCATCAGGGACGCGGGCGCGCGGATCGTTCTGACCGGCGGCGCATTGGCGCAATGCGTGGGCGAGACGGGCGCCAGAGTCATCGACATGGGGGACAGCGAGGCCCGGACCGGCGCGCCGGTCACGTCTATCGAGGCGCGCGCACCGGATGATCTGGCCTGGCTTTTCTATACGTCCGGCACCACCGGGCGGCCCAAGGGGGTGATGATCACGCACCGGATGCTGGTGGCGATGTCACTGGCCTATCTGGCCGATGTGGATACGGTCAGCCCCAAGGATGCTACCCTCTATTCCGCCCCGATGAGCCATGGCGCGGGGCTTTATGCGATGGTGCATGTGCTGCGGGCTGCGCGCCATATCTGTCCGCTGTCCGGCGGGTTTGATGCGGCCGAGATTTTTGACCTCGCGCGCTATCATGGCCGGGTGCATATGTTCGCCGCCCCCACCATGGTGAAACGCCTGACGGCGCATGCGCGCGACACGGGGGCGTCGGGCGAGGGGCTGCGCAGCCTCATTTACGCAGGCGGGCCGATGTACCTTGCCGATATCATTGAGGCGGTCGATCAGTTCGGCGATATCTTCATCCAGATTTATGGGCAGGGCGAATGCCCGATGGCGATCACGGCCTTGCCGCGCGGTGATGTCAGCGACCGCAGCCATGCCCGCTGGCGCGCGCGTCTTGGCTCGGTCGGACGCGCGCAATCGGTGGTCGAACTGCGGATCGGCGACGGTGAGGGCCG
>CBDTZA010000088.1:0-6917 GCA_965364785.1 uncultured Roseovarius sp.
ATGATGCTGCGTGCAGAGGCGCTTGATCTCACCGGGCGCGTCTCGGAAGCGCGAAGCATTCGGCTGGACAGTCTTGGCTGGGCACGATACGGCTATGGCGCAGAATGGGCGGTGCGCGCAAAGCTAAGAGAAGTGAGTGCGCTTAGCCCGTTAAAAGGACCGAACGGGTAAACCATGATCGTTATTATCGGGATAATTCTGGGCGCGGTTACCGGCGCGCTTCTTGCGCGGCGCCGTAAGGGCAAGCTGGCCGATATCCTGCAATATGCGTTTGTCTATGCCTTGATGTTTGCCCTTGTTGGCCTGTTCGTGACGCTGATCATTCACCGCAACGCCATTTAACGCGCGATGTTTCTGCCGTTTTTCGAAAACCTCAGAAAGGCCGGTCTGCCGGTCTCTTTGCGCGAATACCTGACCTTTCTTGAAGCGATGCTTGCGGGCCTTGTGACCTATGATGTCGAGGGCTTTTATTACCTTGCCCGCAGCGCAATGGTCAAAGACGAGCGCCTGATTGACCGCTTTGACCGCGCCTTTGCCGCCAGCTTTGGCGGGCTTGAGGCGATCACTGCGCAGGATGTCCTGAACGCCGTCGATCTTCCCAAGGAATGGCTTGAAAAGCTGGCCGAAAAGCACCTGAGCGCAGACGAGCGCGCCGAGATCGAGGCGCTTGGCGGCTTCGAGCGGCTGATGGAGACGCTCAAGCAGCGGCTCAAGGAACAACAGGGCCGCCATCAGGGCGGCAACAAATGGATCGGCACCGCCGGTACAAGCCCCTTTGGCGCCTATGGCTACAACCCCGAAGGCGTGCGCATCGGCCAGGACAAATCGCGCCACAAGCGCGCGGTCAAGGTCTGGGACAAGCGTGAATTTCGCAACCTCGACGACAATGTCGAACTGGGCACACGCAACATCAAGGTGGCGCTTAAGCGCCTGCGCCGGTGGGCCCGCGACGGCGCCGCAGACGAGCTTGATCTGGATGGCACGATCCGCGCCACGGCCGAGCATGGCTATCTTGACGTCAAGACCCGCCCCGAACGGCGCAATGCGGTCAAGGTGCTGTTGTTTCTCGATGTCGGCGGCAGCATGGACCCCCATATCAAGGTGGTTGAAGAGCTGTTCAGCGCCGCGCGCGCCGAATTCAAGCATCTGGAATACTATTACTTCCACAACTGCCTCTATGAGGGCGTGTGGCGCGACAATCGCCGTCGCTGGGATGCTCAGATCCAGACGCAAGAGGTGCTGCGCACCTATGGCTCTGATTACAAGTGCATTTTTGTGGGCGACGCCAGCATGTCGCCCTATGAGGTCGCTTATCCGGGTGGGGCGAATGAGCATTGGAATGCCGAATCCGGGCAGGTCTGGCTCGAGCGGGCACGCGCGCAATGGGCGGGCAATCTCTGGATCAACCCGGTGCCGCGCAACCAGTGGGATTACACCCATTCGATCAGCATGATCCGCGAGATTTTCGAGGATCGGATGGTGCCGATGACGCTTGAAGGGCTGGAAAGCGGCATGCGCGATCTGGTGCGCTAAACCCGCCCTGCTCTAGCCGCCAAGCGCCTTGGCCAGACGCGGCAGGCGTGCCTTTTTCAACAGCGGGCGCATGTCCCACGTCACCTCTGAGAGCCGGATTGCCTCGGCCAGAACCTGATCCGCCACATCGCTGACAAGACCGGGCTGGGCCTTCCATATGCCATGCAGAAAGCCGTCGGGATCGGCGCGCCACAGGCCCTCTTCGGCCAGAATATTGCGCGGGAAATCACGGGCATTGAGCGTGATGATGCCATCAGCATAGCCCGCAATCGCGGCGGCCAGAACATGGGTGTCGGCGGGGTCAGGCAGCCAAAGCCGCGCCTCAAGCGAGGGCGTATAGGTGATCTGCGCACGCGGCCAATTGGCGGCCATCATCACCGCTTCGGAGCCTGCCTGTGCAAGGCCGTCGGGGCCAAGCTTGGCCGCCGCGTGCTGCCATTCGCCGATGATGCGCGCCGACCAGAGCGGGGTAAACGCCCCTGCTGCGGCCACCCCCAACAGCATTTGCCGCATAACGGTCGGATAGATCACGCAGGTATCAAGCAGCACCTTCATAGGCGATAAAACAGCGCCTTCAGATAGCCGCTTTCGGCAAGCTGCGGATGCAGCGGATGATCCGGCCCGGCATAGCCCGTATGAATCAGCGGCCCGGCCCGCCCGGCCCGGCCAATCCCACGGCTGGAGGCCGCGCGGAATTTCGAGAGGTCCGCGGCATGCGAGCACGAACACACGCCCATAAACCCGCCCGGCGCCACAAGTTCGGCCGCCAGCTTTGCCACACGTTCATAGGCGCGCAGGCCCGCCTCGAGCGACTTTTTGTTGGGCGCGAAGGCGGGCGGGTCACAGATCACAAGATCAAACCTGGCCCCCTCTTCGCCAAGCGCAGTGAGAACGTCAAAAGCATCGCCCTTACGGGTTTCAAAGCGGTCCTGCATGCCCATGCGCGCAGCCCCGTCAGAGGCCAGCGTCAGGGCGGGCTCGGAGCCATCGACCGCAAGCGCATGCTCGGCGCCCGCCGCCAGCGCCGCCAGAGCGAAGCCGCCGACATGCGCAAACACATCCAGAACCCGCGCACCCTTGGCCAGACGGGCGGCAAAGGCGTGATTGGGGCGCTGATCAAAGAACAGGCCGGTTTTCTGCCCGCCAGTGAGATCGGCCATATAGATCGCGCCATTCATCGGCACCGCGACCGGCGCGTCAGGCGCCTGCCCGAGCAGAACAGTGTGTTCTTCGTCCAGCCCCTCGAGCACGCGCGCGCGCCCCGAGGCGTTTTTCAAAACGGTGGTGACGCCGGTCACCTCGACAAGCGCTGCTACAAGCTCGGGCAACACAAGCTCGGCCCAGGCGGCATTGGGTTGAATGACAGCGATATCGCCAAACCGGTCGATCACGATGCCCGGAAGGCCATCGGCCTCGGCATGGATCAGACGGTAATAGGGCGTGTCATAAACCCGCTCGCGCATCGCATGGGCGAGCGCCAGCCGCGTGCGCAGCCAGTCATGATCCACCCGCGCGGTGGCGTCACGATCCAGCATGCGCGCCATGATCTTTGAGGCCGGGCTATAGGCCACAAGGCCCAAAGGCTCGCGATTTCCGTCCTCAAGCACGGCGATGGTGCCGGGGGCCAGGGCGCGCGTGCGCCGGTCGGTCACAAGCTCGTTGTCAAAAACCCAAGGCGCGCCGTGGCGGATTGCGCGGGCGTGAACTTTGGGAAGGAGGCGGATAACGGGATAAGGGGACAGTGTCATACTGCCCCCTTACGCGGTTTGTGATGGATTGGAAAAGGGAAAAGATCAGATCTGGTTCAAAGCACCGATCAGACCGGTTGCCTCGGCGTGATGGCCACCGCCAGCTTGAAGCTCTTGGCGGATCACTTCTGAGAGTTGATGCGTGATGCGAACCTTTTGGGTCAGGCCCTTGCGCTCGGCATTGATCGCCAGTTGGCCACCATAGGCCTTGAAGTCTGCCTTGACAAATCTTGGCTCGCCATACGCTTCACCGGTTTCCGGGTTGCGCAGGATGAATTTGAATTGCACCGCATGCACACCGCCAACGGTATAGCGCGCTTTCTCGCTCAGGGCGTGAAAGCGGGTTACGATGACATCAAGGACGACCGGAACGGTGCCGTGATCCATCTCGGCCACGCCTTTGCCGAGGCCCTCTTCAAAGATCGCCTTGACCTGTGCGTGACGATCCCCAAGCGGGTCTTCGCGCCATACGATATCGCCACCGGGGTAATAGCGGTTTGCCTCTGATACCCTCAGGGATTTAGGCACCGTGATGCGGATCGCTTGAACATCAAGCGAAATCGGCACAGGTTGCATGGTTGGACTTTCCAGCGGCGCGTTACGACTGGCTGTGTCAACACTTGCGCAGGCCGACAGGCCAAAACCAAGCATCAGGGCGCCAATTAAACGAAAATAGGTCATGTCTTCCTCCACGGGTTATTACCCTTTGATCTACCGGAGGATGCAGGTGAATTGAGGCGCATTTTAGACAAATTCAGCGCAATAGAGTGATCCTTCTGCGGCCTTTCATGGTCCCTCTGCCCGAAATGCAGAGGGCTATTTTTCCGGAAAGCTCAGCTTTCGCGGGGGCGCGAGCGCCAACCGCCCCGGCGGCGCGGGGCTGTGGCCGCGCGGGTGCCGGCCTTCAGCACCTCTGTCATCGGGTGATCGGGATGCTCGGGCGTATAGCGGGCGATCATGATGGCAAGCGCGTCCTGGGTATCCCGGCCCTCCGGCAGGGACAGCGCCCAATCCAGAAAGATCGAGCGACATTCGGCGATGACGATGCCCTCGATGCGATAGGCCTCGCGGATAAGGCCTTTGGGGTCAAGCGGGTCGCGTTCCATCTCTCAAACCTTCTTTGGCAGCCGCTCAAGGGCTGCGTCGATCACACGGGCGGCGTCGTTACAGGCCGCCGCAAGGCTCGCCTCAAGCATCGCCAAATCCTCTTGGCCGGTCTCGCGCAGCAAAAACGCCGCGCCGCCCTCGCCCATCAGTGCAGGTTCAAGCGGCTTGTCACTGATCAGGCGCGCCACCATCTGTACCTGCCAACAGATCGCATAGGCGCGCGTCAATGCATCCCTGTCACCGTCATCCAGCCAGCCGATTGCGACACCTCCGTCAAAGCCCGACATGACATCACGCGCGGTTTGCCCCGCCATCAGGGTGCCCGCCTGCGCAATCAGCTCAAGCTCCATCAGGCGGCCGGGGCCAAGCTTGGCGTCCCAGGGGCCCGCAGGGGCCTTGGCACTGGCGATACGTGCGCGCATCTCGGTCAGTTGTGCCAGCACCGCCTCGGGGTCGCCCTTGTCGCGCATCAGGCTCTGGCGAAATGCCTCGACATCGCTCGCAAGGCCTGGCTCGCCGGCGATCACCTGCGCACGGGTCAGCGCCAGATGCTCCCAGACCCAGGCGTCAGTCTGTTGATAGGCCTGAAACGAGGGCCAGCTGGTGGCGACCGGCCCCTGATTGCCCGAGGGGCGCAGGCGCATATCGACCTCGTAAAGCCGACCCTCGGCCATCGGCGCGCTCAGCGCCGTGATCATCGCCTGGGTGAGGCGCGCATAATAGGGTCGCGCGGCCAGCGGGCGGCGCCCGTCTGATCCCTCAACATCGCCAGCGTCATAGATCACGATCAGATCAAGATCGGACCCGGCATTCAGCCGCGACGCCCCGAGCGAGCCCATGCCAAGTACCACGGCACCACGTCCGGGCGGGGTGCCGTGCTTGGCACGGAACTGTTCCATCACCAAAGGCCAGACCCCGGTAATCACCGCGCGCGCCAGATCGGCATAGTGCGCCGCAGCGGCATCGGCGTCACAAAGCCCGCGCAGATGATGCACCCCGATGCGAAAATGCCATTCCTTGCACCAGCGGCGCACCGCATCAAGCGCGCGCTCATAATCGGCCTCGGCGGCAAGCCGGGCCGAAAGCTCGGCCTCAAGCGCCACCTGCCCCGGCCAGGGCGCAAAGAAATCGCCCGCGATCACCGCGTCAAACACCCCGGCATTGCGCGACAGGTGCGTGGCAAGGGCCGGCGCGGTGCCAACGATATCGACCAGCAGGTCAATCAGCTGTGGATTGGCCTCAAACAACGAAAACACCTGCACCCCTGCCGGCAGGCCCGCCATGAAGCCATCAAAGGCCAAAAGCGCCTCATTGGGGTTTGAGGTACGCGCGAGACGGGCAAGGATATCGGGCTTGAGACGTTTGAAAATCTCGACCGCGCGCGCCGAACGCAGCGCCGGATAGCTTGGCCAGCGCGCGATCACCTCACCGTCAAGCGCCTCGGCGGCGTCAGTGGCGTCGGTGGCCTCTGTCGTCTCTTCGGGCTTGAAAAACCCCTCGATCAGGTCATGCACCGCGTTCAGGCGGCGCAGAATCTCGGCCCCAAGATCATCGCTCTGGCGGCCCATAAAGGCGGCAAGGCGATCAAATTCCTCGTCTGAATTGGGCAAGACATGCGTTTGCGCATCGCGCAGCATCTGAAGGCGGTGCTCGACTTCGCGGTGAAAGCGGTAATTGTCGGTCAAAAGGTCCGCAGCCTCTTGCGGCACCCAGCCCTTTTGCGCCAGTGCCGCCAGCCCTTTGATCGTGCCACGCTGCCGCAAATCGCCGTCGCGCCCGCCCGCGATCAATTGCCGGGTCTGGGTGAAAAACTCGATCTCGCGGATGCCGCCACGCCCCAGCTTCATGTTATGGCCCAAAAGGTTCAGCGCGCCACCAAGGCCCTTATGCTCGCGGATGCGCAGGCGCATATTATGAGCATCCTCGATCGCCGCAAAATCCAGATGCTTGCGCCACACGAAGGGTTTGAGCGTGGCCAGAAACCGCAGACCGGCCGCGATATCGCCCGCACAGGGGCGCGCCTTGATATAAGCCGCCCGCTCCCATGTGCGCCCAAGGCTTTCGTAATAGGTCTCGGCGGCGGTCATCGCCAGACAGACCGGCGTGACACTGGGATCAGGGCGCAGCCGCAGATCGGTGCGAAATACATAGCCCTCGGCGGTGCGATCGTTCAGCATTGCCGCCATTTTCCGGGTGGCGCGCACAAAGGACGCGCGCGCCTCGTGGTAATCATCCGGATCAAAGCGGCCTTCGTCAAACAGGCAGATCAGGTCGATATCCGAGCTGTAGTTAAGTTCATGCGCGCCCATCTTGCCCATGGCCAGCACCACCATGCCGCCCGCCGTCGCGATATCTGCCTCACTCATTCCCGGAAGCTTGCCGCGGCGAATTTCCGCGCCCACCGCCGCCTTGAGGGCCAGATCGCAGGCCAGATCGGCAAAATCCGTAAGACGCCCGGTGACCACCTCAAGCGGCCAGACGCCGGCCAGATCGGCCAGACCGGTCAACAGTGCCACGCGCCGCTTGCCC
>CBDTZA010000089.1:0-6913 GCA_965364785.1 uncultured Roseovarius sp.
AAAGGCTGTGATCTAGGGGGCAAGCCCTGTGATACCGCAGATGATCCGCCATTCCTCTTCGGTCACAGGTTGAACCGACAGGCGCGAATTTTTCACCAAAATCATATCGGAAAGGCGCGGATCGGCCTTGATCATGTCCAAAGTGACGGGCGTTTTAGCACCCTCAAGCGCCTTGATATCGACGCAGTCCCACCGCGGGTCATCCGCCTTGCTGTCGGGATGGGCGGTGGCGATCACCTGAACCGTGCCGACAACCGCCTTTTCCTTTTGGCTATGATAGAAAAAGCCGCGATCCCCAAGCGCCATCTCGCGCATGAAATTGCGGGCCTGATAGTTGCGCACGCCATCCCATTCCTCGCCCACGTCACCCCTGGCGATCTGGTCTTGCCAGCCCCAGGTCGAGGGTTCGGATTTGAACAGCCAATAGCGCATGCGTCAGATCACTTTTTTCCACGGGATCAATTCGGCGTCTGAGAACAGCCCGGCCTTGGCGTAGGGGTCATTCTCGGCCCAATCCCTGGCGGCCTGCATATCCTCGACCTCGAGAATAACCAGCGAGCCGATCATGCCACCCGCGTCATCAAGTAGCGGGCCGGCCTGGCTCACCACGCCGGTGGATTTGAGATAGGCGACATGCGCTTCGCGGTTATCAAGGCGGGTTTGCAGGGCACCGGGTTTGTCACGGGCAATCAGGGCAATCAGCATTATTCTTCCTTTAATGGTCTGGACAGCAGCATATCCATCGCCTGATCCACGCGCAATTCGCCATTCACAAGCGCGGTCACGGCATGGGTGATGGGCATTTCAATTTTCAACGTTTGGGCGCGCATCAGGACCGCGCGCGCGGTTGCGGCGCCCTCGACTGTGATGGAGGGGTCAAACGCGGTGCCCTTCCCGATGCTCAGGCCAAAGCGGTAATTGCGCGACTGATCCGAGGTACAGGTCAGGGCCAGATCGCCAAACCCGGAAAGCCCCGCAAGTGTGTCGGGTTGCGCCCCAAGCGCGCGCGCAAGGCGGTTCATTTCGGCAAACCCCCGCGTCATCAAAGCGGCGCGCGCGCTTTCGCCAAGCCCGGCACCCATGACCGCGCCACAAGCAATCGCGATCACGTTCTTAAGCGCGCCACCAAGTTCTGCGCCGATGGTGTCACTGGTGCGATACAGCCGCAGATTGGGGGTGGTCAGCGCGGCTTGAAGGGCCTTGCAAGCGGCCTCATCCGCGCAGGCCAGCGTCAATGCCGTGGGCAGGCCAAGCGCGATATCGCGGGCAAAGCTGGGGCCGGTCAGGATGGCGGCGGTTGATCCGGGGCAGGCCTGCGCAATAAGCCCGGTCGGCCCAAGCCCGGTTGCCAGATCGACCCCCTTGCAGCAGGCCACCAGCGGGCGATTGGCCAAAGCCGCACCAAAGTCATCCAGAAACCCGCCCAGCCTTTGCATCGGAATGGCCAAAAGACAGGCGCCGGTGCCCGCCGCCAGTGGCCCGGTGGTCAGGATGATGGCCTCTGGCAGATCAATACCGGGCAGGCGCCGCGCGTTCTGGCGGGTGGCGCGCATTTCGGCGCTGTGACCCGCGTCGCGTGCCCAAAGGGTCACCGGTCCGTTTTGTGCCAGCGAAACCGCCAAGGCGGTGCCAAAGGCCCCTGCGCCACAAACGGTAATCATGCCTTGGCCCCTTTTTTGCCGCTGCCAAGCATCGCCGGGCTGGTGCGATCCAGCGGCCAGCGGGGCCGGGCGGTCAATGTCATGTCGTCGCGGTGCCCTGCCATGAATAATTCGGCCCCCGCATAGGCGATCATCGCTGCATTATCGGTGCAAAGCGCCAGCGGCGGCGCAATAAAGCGCGCGCCGGCCTCTGCGGCGACCTGTTCAAGGCCGACGCGAATGCTGGCATTGGCGGCAACGCCCCCGGCCACGGCCAAAACCGGCGTGGCGGGGTTCTCTTCGAGATAGACGGCAAGGGCACGTTCGGTCTTTTTGGCCAGAACATCGCGCACAGCCGCCTGAAATCCGGCGCAAAGATCGGCGCGGTCGCGGTGGCTAAGGCCGGATTTCGCGGCAATCACCTGATCGCGGGTGCGCAACAGCGCGGTTTTCAGCCCCGAGAATGACAGATCACAGCCGGGCCTATCCAAAAGCGGGCGCGGAAAGCGAAAGCGGGTGGCGTCGCCTGCCCGCGCCTCGCGCTCAACCGCCGGGCCGCCGGGTTGGGGCAGGCCCAAAAGCCGGGCGGTCTTGTCAAACGCCTCGCCGGGGGCATCGTCGATCGTGCCGCCCAGCCGGGTAAAATCATCCGGGCCGCGCACGATCAGAAACTGGCAATGCCCGCCCGAGACAAGCAGCATGAGATAGGGATAGGCGATCTGATCGGTCAGGCGCGGGGTCAGGGCATGCCCCGCCAGATGGTTCACGCCGATGAGTGGAAGGTCGGCGCCCGCCGCGATCCCCTTGGCGCACATCACCCCCGCGATCACACCGCCGATAAGGCCCGGCCCGGCAGTGACCGCCACCGCATCAAGATCGTGCAGCGCCACACCGGATTGCGCAAGCGCATCCCTAACGCAAAGATCAAGCTTCTCGGCATGGGCGCGGGCGGCGATTTCGGGCACCACACCACCAAAGTCGGAATGAAGCGCAGTTTGACCGAAGACAACAGAGGACAGGATTTCGGCCGCGCCTGACGGTGCAATGCGTAAAATGGCGGCTGCGGTATCGTCGCAGCTGCTTTCGAGGCCCAGAAGGATCAACGGTTTTGTCATCACCCTGCCCGTTGCGTGAAGCTTGCGAGGCAGGTAACACCTTATCTGTCAGGCAACAACTCTGGACAGCGGATGACCGTGACGATCCTGATCCCCC
This sequence comes from uncultured Roseovarius sp., assembly GCA_965364785.1. Taxonomy (GTDB): domain Bacteria; phylum Pseudomonadota; class Alphaproteobacteria; order Rhodobacterales; family Rhodobacteraceae; genus Roseovarius. The sequence goes on from CBDTZA010000089.1 coordinate 2,853, forward strand.
GGCCCGAACCCGCCGCGACACGCTTTGCCGATCAGGTCAGGGCGCGTCTTGGGGATAAGGCCGTGATCTTATGCGCACCGCTGATGCGGATCGACTATGGCGGGGCGCTGCCGGATAGTGGCGGGGATAACGTTTTGATTTTCACCTCACGTCACGGGGTTGAGGGGTTTTGTCGCCTGGCCGAGCGGCGCGATTTTACCTGTTACACGGTGGGCGATGCCACCGCCGAGGCCGCAAGGCGCGCCGGGTTGCACGCGATTTCGGCCGGGGGCGATGCGGGCGCTCTTTTGGCACGGATTGGTGCTGATGGCGCCAAGGGCCCGTTCTTGCACCTGCACGGCGCGCAGGTGGCGGGCGATATTACCGGCGATTTGCGGGCGCAGGGCCATAACGCGCAAGAGGTTGTGGTTTATACGCAAGTCGACATGGCGCTTAGCGATAAGGCGCGGGCGCTGTTGGCTGGTGATGCTCCGGTGATCGTGCCGCTGATGTCACCGCGCAGCGCGCAGGTTTTCTTTGAGCGCGCGACGGCGGGCGTGGCGCCGGTCTATGTCGCCGCAATAAGTCGCAACGCTGCCGGCGCGGTGCCCTTTGGTGGGGCCGAAGTGGTTGAAATTTCGCAAACCCCGGACGGGGCAGGCGTTTTGAATGTATTGTGTGATTTGGTCAAGCGCCTTGAGGGTGGAAACCCCCCGCAGTAAGGTCAGGCTGACTGATGTGGATCACAAGATTCGAAAAGGCGGTGTGACGTGGCTGAGAAAAAGAAAACATCAAAGGATAGGGCCAAGGCGGATGAGACCCCGCAAAGCATTGATACCGTGGCCGATGTTGCGCGCACGTCAGAGGGTCTGACGCCCGATCAGGACGTTACCCCTGAGGCCACCGAAGACAGCGCCGCACTGGAGATCGACGAGGATGCCGCAGAGGATAGTCCACAGGACACGCCCGCAGATGATGATGTAGGCGCACAGGACGCAGAAGATGCCAGCGCCCAAGAGCCGTCGAGCGCACCGCTGGCTGAACCCTCGTCGATGGTGACCACAGAACAGGTGGTCGTGCGAGAGGGCGGATTCTGGTCGATGGTTCTTGGTGGGATCGTTGCCGCGGGTGTTGGCGCCGCAGCCGCGCCCTATGTCTTGCCACAGGTCTGGTTTGAAAAGGCTGACGGCGCGCTGGAGGCGCGGATTGAACAGGGCCTTGGCGCGCAGGATCAGCGGATCAACGCGCTCAATGCGCAGATTGACGGGCTGGCTTTGCCACCTGACCACTCTGATGAGATTGCCGGTCTTGGCGAAACGCTGACCGCGCTGACGGGCCAGATTTCGGGGCTTGAGGAGCGGATTAGCGCGCTTGAAAGCCGTCCCGTGGCCACGCCGGGCGAGGCTTTTCCGGTTGCGGAATTAGAAGAATTGCGCATGGCCCTCGATGCACAACGCGCCGAGATCGAAGCGCTCAGTGCCGAGGCACAGGCACGGGAATCGGCGGCACAGCAGGGCGCCATTGCCACGCTGCGTCGGGCGGCGATGACCCGGATTTTGACCGCGCTGGACAGCGGCAGCGATTTCACCCCGGCATTGGTCGATTTGCGTGACACCGGTGCCGATGTGCCCGCTGCGCTTGCCGATGTGGCCGAAGCCGGCGTGCCGACGATGCCCGCCCTCATGGAAAGCTTTCCTGCGGCGGCGCGCGCTGCTCTGGCCGCTGCGCGAGCAGAAGGCGGTCAGGACACTGCGGGCATCGGCGGGTTTTTCAAAAACCAGCTGGGCGTGCGCTCTTTGTTGCCGCGTGATGGTGATGATCCCGACGCGGTGCTGTCGCGGATCGAGGCCGCCGTTGGCGAGGGACGGTTAAGCGATGCCCTGGCCGAGATCGAAATCCTGCCCGATGTGGCAAAAGACAAGCTAAGCGACTGGGCCACACAGGTCACGCGCCGCAAAGAGGCTCTTGCCGCCGCCGAGGCGCTGGCCGAAACATTGAATTAAGCTAGAAAAGGCGGGCGTCATGCTTTGGTCGATTATAAAGATTGCTGTTTTCATCGTTCTTGTCGCCGCCGCGACATTTGGGGCGAGCTATCTGCTGGATCTTGAGGGCGGTGCGCGCATCGTCATGGCCGGGTTCGAGATCAACCTCACGCCGCTCAAGGCGGTGATCGCGCTGGTGACCCTGGTTCTGGCGGTCTGGTTGTTCATGAAACTGGCGGGCATTCTTGTGGCGGTTCTGAAATTCATCAACGGCGATGAAACCGCGCTGTCGCGGTATTTTGACCACAACCGTCAGGAAAAAGGGTATCGCGCTTTGTCCGAGGGCATGCTTGCTCTGGCCTCGGGCGAGGGGGATCTGGCCATGAGCAAGGCCGCGCGCGCCGAGAAATACCTGCGCAAGCCCGCGCTGACCAATCTGATCACCGCGCAGGCCGCCGAGATGTCTGGTGATCGTCGCAAGGCGGAAGAGGTCTATAAGCGGTTGTTGCAGAATGATAAAACCCGCTTTGTCGGGGTGCGTGGCATCCTGCGCCAAAAGCTTGCCGATGGCGATATCGATACCGCACTCAAGCTTGCGCAGACCGCCTTTGCGCTCAAGCCGCGCCATCCCGAGGTGCAGGACACGCTTTTGGAATTGCAGGCGCAAAAATCTGATTGGAAGGGCGCGCGCGAGACGCTGAATGCCAAGCTGAAATACGGCAGCCTGCCGCGCGATGTGCATAGACGTCGCGATGCGGTTCTGGCGCTGTCCGAGGCGCGTGATGTGCTTGACGAAGGCAAGACAATTGAGGCCCGCGAAGCCGCGATCGAGGCCAATCGTCTGTCGCCCGATCTTATCCCGGCGGCTGTTCTGGCGGCGCGCGGCTATATCGAGCAGGGCAACAAGCGCCACGCGCTGCGGGTGCTGAACAAGGCCTGGGTGGTGCGCCCGCACCCCGATCTTGCGGCGGCCTTTGCCGCAGTTGAACCCGATGAAACCCCACAACAGCGTCTGAAGCGGTTTACCAAGTTGCTCAAGGTGCATCCCGATAACCGCGAAACCAAGCTTTTGAAGGCAGAGCTGCACATCGCCGCCGAGGATTTCCCCGGTGCGCGGCGCGCACTTGGCGATCTGGCCGAGGTTGAACCCGATGCCCGCGCGCTGACCATCATGGCCGCCGTGGAACGCGGCGAAGGGGCGCCGGACGCGGTTGTCAAAGGTTGGCTGGCGCGGGCACTTTCGGCGCCGCGTGGCCCGCAATGGGTTTGCGACAAGTGCCATCATATCCACGCTGAATGGGTGCCTGCCTGCGAAAACTGTCATTCATTTGACACGCTAAGCTGGACCGCGCCGCCCAATACGACGATGACCACACCGACGGGCCTTGAAATGCTGCCGCTTATTGTGGGTTCGATTGATGATCCTAAAGAGGATACGCGTGTTGACGAAGACGACACCGTCCTGGACGCGGAAATTGTCGAAGAGGGCGAAGAGGAAAAAGCCGAAAAATAGGTCTTCACCCCTATGAGACGCGGTGCCAGTTGCGCGGCCACGTTCTGTGCGCTCGCGCATCATGGAAAAGGCAACCTTACGACCTTCGGAAGTTAGGCCTTTTGTGGAGCGCGGTTCGATGAACGTGGCGCTCGGCTGCTCATCAATAGCAAGGACCATCGGCAGCCAGAATGTCACCTTGTGGCCCATGCCCATCACAAGCGGGAGGAACTCTTGGCGACGCCCGATTACGCGATCCGAAGACGCAAAGTCATGCAGCCCAAGCGCCACGCGCCTGTTATACACAAATTCCTCGTCCGACTTGCACCGCTTTTTCAGTTCAGCTTCAACTACTGACCACGGCGTTGCGGGAGCACTGCCGAAACCAAAAGAGGGTTGGATATTGAGAATGTCATCGAAGCAGGAGCGCACCGGTTTGTAAGAGAAAGTGGAATACCCGCCTTTCATCTGCTCCAAACTCTTGCGCTTCATATCGTCCCGTTGCGGCGCGATAGATGCCCGAAATCTAGGTGATTTGGCAAGGAGGAGAATGGTGCAGGTGAGAGGTGCAGCCTAGAACCGAAGCGCGCTCAAGTAGCCGGAGGCGG